>JAUUYI010000344.1 GCA_030590525.1 Sedimenticola sp.
GAGCGATGGGAGTGCCTGTGGTCCGGCCCTCGAACACACCGGACAGAATCCGCACCGCATCCGCCTCCCGCCGCTGGGTGGTGTGGCGTGAGGTGCCTGGCTTGCGCCGGTCCAGATCCTGCTGCAGATCCACCTCCGACAGGGCCATCCCCGGAGGACAGCCATCGACGATACAACCGATCGCGGGGCCATGGCTCTCGCCAAATGAGGTGACGCTGAAGAGTTTTCCAAAGGTATTGCCTGACATGGGGACGCCGTTCCTTACGCGCTATTTCAGCAGGCTGCTGACAGCGGCGATGTCCTCTTCTGCGAGACTCCCCGCCGCCCGCTTGAGTTGCAGGCCGGCCAGGATGTAGAGATAACGGGAAGTCGCATACTTACTGCGGGCCCGGAACAGATCCCGCTCCGCACCCAGGACGTCGATGATGGTGCGGGTCCCCACTTCGAATCCCGCTTTGGTCGCCTCCAGGGCGCTCTCCATGGAGACCAAAGCGGACTTGAACGCCTCCACCGCTCTGATCGAATCGATCACCCCTCGGTAGGCATCCCGTACCTCCCGGTTCACCTGGTAACGCCGAGCGTCGAGCTTGGCCTGGGCTGCTTCCAGCTCCCTGCGGGCCTGGCGGGTGCGCGAGTTGACGGCACCACCGGTGTAGATTGGCAGAATGAACTCCAGGCCAATCCGGCTGTTGTCCGCCTCGATGGCATCGTTTCTGGAGCCTCGGTCTTTGCTGTGAGTGCCCACCAGATCCAGGGTCGGGAAATGGCCGGAGCGCTGCACCTCTATCTCCTGACGGGCGATGTCCCGTCCGTACTGGTCCGCCTTGATGAACAGATTCCGCTGCTGTGCGGTGCCGCTCCAGGACTCGATATCCTCGGGCATCGGCGGCGTCAGAGGCAGTTCCTCCACCAGCGGCGATAACTCCTTCACCTGATGCTGCAGCCTGTTTCCCTCGATAATCTCATACAGCGCCTCCCAGGTTCTGCTCACCGTGTTCTTTGCAACGATCAGGTCGGCGACGGACTGATCGAACCGGGCCTGGGCCTCGTATACATCGGTGATCGCGATCAACCCCACCTCAAAGCGCTGCGTGGACTGCTCCAGCTGACGCTTGATCGCTTCGTTCTCTGACACGGCAAACGCCAGCTCATCCTTGGCCGAGAGTACGTCGAAATAGGCCTGGGAGGTGCGGCCTATCAGATCCTGCACCTGCCCGGCATACGCGGACTCGGCCTGCGCTATCGTTTTGTCCGCCTGTTCCAGCTGAACCCAGAACTCGCGGTGATAGATGGGTTGGCGGAGGTCCAGGGAGAGCCGTTCCCGGTGAAAGCTGTGGGAGTCGGTGGTCTCTTTCAAGCGACCTTTGGGGTTGATGTCCCACCAGTTCTTGCTGGCCAAGGCCTTAACCGTAGGGAGCAGCTGAGCCAACGCCTGGGGCCTGGACTCATAGGCCGCCTCTTTCAGCGCCAGGGCCTCTCGCAGTATGGCGTCGTTCTCCCAGGCCAGCCGGTAGACCTCTGTGAGGTTTTCGGCGTGGAGGCTGGAAGCCCACGACAGAGCACATAGAGTGAGAGACGCGAGTAGTTGCTTCATCGGATTGGGTTTCCTCTTGATCTGGATGAAACGAATGAGAGATTGTTTCCCCATCCCTCGTTTTGTATCGATTCAGCCCGAATCGTGGACAGTTGTAACCATTTTTTTGCTTGTGAACACATATATAAGCACCCGGTTAATCCCGTCGAGAGGCCCCGTTTAAGCGGGTGCATACACGCATACACTAAATTCAATCATGCGTCTGGGCATCCATCGGCGGCACCAGCAGTTGCGGATCGATTCTCGCCGCATGGTAGTTCATGCGCCAGTCCAGGTGGGCACCGGTAACACGGCCACTCTTTCCTACCCGGGCGATCACCTCACCCCGATGTACCCGGTCACCCACTTTGACCAGGATCTCGTCCAGATGGAGGAAAGAGGAGGAGAGGTTGTGGCCATGATCGACGATCAGAGTAGCACCGGAAAAAAACATACCCGGGTGGGCCAGGGTCACTATCCCATCCGCCGGCGCCCTTGCCGGGGTCCCCACAGGCGCTGCGATGTCCACCCCGAAGTGGGGACGGCGCGGCTTGCCGTTGAGTACCCGCTGACTGCCGTAGACCCCGGAGATGGGACCGGTTACCGGCCAGATCCAGCCACTCAGAAAGTCACTCCGCGGATCATCCCGTTTACGCGCCGCCTTCACCATGGCGTTCTCCTTGCGGATACGGGTCAGGTCCCGTTTCTCCGGGGTTACCTTACGCTTTGCGAGGCCATCGATGCGCTGTATCTGATACTCCCGTCTCTCCACGTCGAGTACCCTCGATTCCACCGAACCATCCGGGTGTACTGCCCTGAGCCGGCTCTGCGCCGGATGGTCGCGCCCGAAGGCCATCAGAAACACCCCCTCCGCCGAGACCCGTACCGACTCCCCATCCACCTCCACCCGGGATCCAGGCGCGACCCGGCCGGTGAGCAGTCCACCCTGGACCCTCGCCCCCTCCAGGGCCATCTCCGCCAGCAGCGGCGAACTCATCAGCAGCAGGCAGATGAAGACGATTGATTTCATATTCTGCACAAGGAGCCTGCCCGAGAATAGAGAACCTACCGCGGAAAAGCCATTTTGGCCCATTTTTCCGCTCATTTTCGTTAAATATGAGTAACTATTCGCCTCAA
>JAUUYI010000194.1 GCA_030590525.1 Sedimenticola sp.
CTAGGGAAGGTGCCGGAATTTCTCCCGGCATCCCGTATACCCGATTAGCTATTTGAACGACAGCAACTCGATCTCGAAGATCAGAGTCTCGTTGGGACCGATCAGGCCACCGGCCCCTTGGGTGCCATAACCCAGCTCTGGCGGCAAAAATACCTTCCACTTGGCACCAGGCTGCATCCGGGTTATCGCTTCACGGAACCCGGGAATCACGCCATTCAGCTTGAAACTGGACGGCTCGCCCCGTTTGTAAGAGCTGTCGAACTCCGTGCCATCGACCAGGGTGCCGCGATAATTGACCGTTACTTCGGACTCGGGCGCGGGGGACTCGCCCTTACCCGCCTTCAGCTCGATATACTGAAGCCCGGAGTCCAGGACTTTTACCCCCTTCTTCGACTTGTTCTGCTCCAGAAACTTGTTTCCAGCCACCAGCGCCGACTCAGCCTTACCACTTTTCTCGGCCAGCAGCCTGTCCCGCCCATCCTTCATGGCCGCGCGCATCTGGTCCATGCTGAGCTGCAACTCCCGGTCCTCTATTACATCATTGATCGCGGCTGCAAATGCGTCAGCATCTATCTTTACCCCCTCATCCTTCAGCTGCTGGCCAAACTGGAAGCCGAGGGTGTAGCTGAAACGCTTGTCGGGGGTATCGAGATCCACTGCCTGCGCCAGCAGAGGGAGTGTAAAGATCAGAGCCAAGGGTAGAATTCTTATTGCTTTCAGAGACATCGATTAATTCCTTGTGTCAAGTTCAACATAAAAGGGTGGGCATGGCGCGCCCCATGCGTTATCGAGAATTTAAAAGATGGCCCGGCAGACCGCTGTTTTTCCTGGTCGCGGATATTGGGAAAACCTTCATCTTCGGACTGATGGATCGACCAGGAGTTCCCACCGACTACACAAAGCGCATTGAAAGATCGATCGCGGTCACATCCTTGGTCAGGGCACCCACCGATATATCATTGATACCGGTCTCTGCGATGGCGCGTATGTTCTCCAGGGAGATCCCACCCGAGGCCTCCAGTCTGGCCCGCCCCGCGCTCAGCTGCACCGCCTCACGAAGCAGTTCCAGTTCGAAGTTGTCCAGCAGCACCCGCACCGCGCCTGCTGCCAGCGCCTGCTCCAGTTCATCCAACCCTTCCACCTCGATCTCCACCTCCACACCGGAAGGCGCCATCTGCAGTGCCATCTGCAGCGCTGAGGAGACTGATCCAGCGGCAATGATATGATTTTCTTTGATCAGAATCGCGTCATACAGGCCTATCCGGTGATTATGGCAACCCCCGCAGGCAACCGCATATTTCTGCTGCAGCCGCAGCCCGGGCAGGGTCTTGCGGGTATCCAGGATACGCACACCGGTACCATCTACTGCGTCTGCGTAACGACGGGCCAGGGTAGCGGTTCCTGACAGCATCTGAAGATAGTTGAGGGCACTGCGCTCACCGCTGAGCAGGGCACGGGTGTTGCCCTGCAGTTGGCAGAGCACCCTTCCGGGGCCGACCCGATCACCGTCCTCAGCTGACCAGTTACCCTTGATCGATGGATCCAGTTGCTGGAATACCTGTTCGAACCAGGGTATCCCGCAAAGCACCGCCTCCTCCCTGCAGATCACCTGCACCGAGGTCATATCGCTTTCGGGAATCAGCTGCGCCGTCAGATCACCACTGCCCAGATCTTCATCCAGGGCAAGTCGAACCTGTGCCGCAATCTGCTCTGCCACAGGGGGAATCAAGGACAACTCAGCGGATCTCCAGCAGTTCGATCTCGAATACCAGTGTGGCATTCGGTGGGATGACGCCGCCTGCACCAGCGGCCCCATAGGCCAGCTGAGGGGGAATAGTCAGCTTGCGCCGCCCACCCACCTTCATACCGGCCACACCTTCATCCCAGCCCCTGATCACCCGGCCTCCACCCAACGGAAAACTGAAGGGGTCCTTCCGGTCCACGCTGGAATCGAATTTGTTGCCATCGATCAACCAGCCGGTGTAATGAACGGTGACCGCATTGCCTGCGGTGGCCGCCTCTCCCTCGCCTTCTGTCAGTTCTTCATATTTAAGGCCGGAGTCGGTGATTTTTTCGCTCATTGCATCTCCTGATTTGAGGGTGATCCAGGTCTGATGCATGGCATTGTATGACAACGCAGTGGGGCGACGCCAATAGGGGACAGGCTGTGCGGGGTCAGTGACTCTACTAGAAGGCTGCCTTATTACCCTGTGACACAGACGCACTGCGGAAAGCGTTCCCACTCGGCGAAATTGAAGAGATTCGTTGTAGGGTGGGGTGAGGAACGAACCCCAACCTACAAAAACTCCACTGGAATCTTTTTCGTGGTTCGCTCCAGTCTAAGCCCCTATCGAGGATCTTTCAGGACATCTACCATTGCCGTAAAGGCCCGGTCCATCAGGGGCGCCCCTACCTCGTCCAGTTGCCTTGCCCTGCCGCTCCTGAACCAGGTGGCCAGCCCACCCAGTGAGATCTCCGCCACCTTCATCCCCTTGTGATTGACGAACAGGCAGTTACCAGAGATCTGACTTCGCCAGGAGAGCTTGGCCCGAAAACTGCTACCATCCTCTTCGGCCACGTCCAGCCAACTGCCAATTTTCAGTTGTTCAGCCTGCACCATGAATCTGTCCCGTGGTTTCGGGGCCACCTTTACAGCTGGAACGTCAGACTCCCTGCTTGTATCCATCATCCCCCCCCTCTTCTGAACCTGCCTCTCCCCATCGACTGAATCCTTCTGCCCGGACTGCACAGGCTCCATGGTGGATCTATCATCCACCCGCCTCTCCCCTTTCAGACAATGCGTATGGCAATCATGGAGATCCTGGAGCAGGTCTGCCATCTTGTGCTGATCGTAGGAAATATCATTCAGGCCATTCCTCACACCCTTGAGCAGCCGTGGTACCTCCTTCAGTAACTGCTGACGCTGAGCCCGCTCTCCCTTTGGTTGCACACTCCAGATCAGGCGATCCATCAGGTGCAAGGCATTTCGCCACTCAATACTCTCTTCGCCTTTGCGCAGATAGATGAGTAGAAGCACATCCTTCCACCCATCTTTGAGCAGGGTAACCACCACACCGGGCATCCCGTCATGACCGAAC
Source organism: Sedimenticola sp. (assembly GCA_030590525.1). GTDB lineage: Bacteria > Pseudomonadota > Gammaproteobacteria > Chromatiales > Chromatiaceae > JAUXBK01. Next base: position 3,099 of record JAUUYI010000194.1, read on the forward strand.
AGGCGTTCGTTGATCTCCTGGAATACTCGCTGCCGCGCCGCCTGCAGCTGCTCCTTACCCTGTGAAACCTGAGTTGCCCTCTGTTCCGTGATCTTCGAGCCTCTATCCTTCTGTTCCAGAAAGCCGGCGAACTCGGCGCTGAGTCGTTCGAACAGACCAAGGTCATTGTCGAACTCGGATAGGATACGCTCCACGATGGAATCCATCTTGGCATAAAGCCCTCCCGCTTCCCTGCCCCGGCCCTCGGACCAGCCAATTCCTGCCCGGGCCAGGCTATTGAGCAGACACCTGGCCGGATGTTGCTTCCTGCTGAAAAAGGATTTGTCGAGAATCGCCACCTTCAACATCGGGATCTGCAGGCGCCCCAGCAACGCCTTCATCGCATCCGGCAGATCACGCTCTTCCAGCACGAATTCGAACAGCATCGAGATGACATCGATGACATCCTCGTCGCTCTGACTGATCTCTTTCGCTGCATCACCACCCGATCCCGACTGCATCACCTGTACCAGACTGGAGCGCACACCTTTTGCAGCCTGGCCCGCAACTAACACCTGGGGTTGGGGCACTACACCACTCTGCTGCAGCGCGGAAAGTGCGGCGACGATTTCTGATCTGCCCGCAACCGGCAACTGCATCTGAATCTGATCTGCTGGCGGGGGCGCCGCCATACGCTGCTGCCCAAGCAGCTGCTGCAGGGTGGAGAACAGCTCCGCCTGACTATTGTTGCCCTCCGCGGCATAACCATAACCACCTTCTGCTCTCCCCTGTGCATCCTGAAAGTTGCCCTCCCTCGGAGCTGGCACCGGTGCGTACGATGGGGAACGGCGTATCTTTTTTACCAGCGAGGGAAGAACCCCCTTCCGTGCCAGATGTTCATTCAGGCCTGCATACAGGCTACCCAGTTCATCCACCACACGCCGCTCAAACTGCTTGTAGACGATCAGTTTCACCGATATTTCCAGTTCGATCCCCTGAATTACACTGTTGAAGGCGTTACAGAAGGCAGCTGGGGCAACGGGATTGCTCGTCTCACTCACCTCCACCCCACCCAGCAGGTGGCTTAAACGTTGATTCAGGAGATAGAGCTCCTGGCTGTAACGTCTATTGCCCCTGGAGATCATATTACTCACCGCCAGTCTCTCTTCCAGATCCCTGTCATCAACCAGAGTAAAGGTATCGGCATTCAACTCCTCATCCACCCGAGTTCCCGGGCCTGCCCCGATCTCCTGCCTCCAGAAACGGTCGTAACACTCCATTATGGCGGTGTTGACGTGGCACTCTGTCTGCTCTTTCCCCTTGCGCATATTCCGCATCGCATCGAAATAAGAAGTCTGCTGGCGGTTACTGTCCGCCTTGCCGGCCAGTTCATACAGTGCATCGTCCAGGTTCTCAAACATCCCTTCGAGCAACCCGGACAACGCCTTGTTCAGAATCTGACGGCACGCAATGACAACGCCACGGGATCCCTCCGGAAGTGAAAAATGATTTCCCACCGCTGTGGATCCATCCAGCGAGATTATGTTGCTTCGAAAAACCATATCGATATCCAGTTTATTTCTGCAGGCCCGGTGAACCAATCCAGCCGCCGACTCCCGCAGGTGCCTGCTGAAAGGCAGGATATCGTGCTGCGGGAACGTCTGGGGACCGACCAACCATCCCGCCGGAGAGAGCGTAGTTCCCCTCAACACCGTATTCCAGACAGTAAAACGCCACTAACTGCATCGGCCCCCTATAGAGTTAACTTTAGAGGGGTTGAGCGGAATCTTCGGCAACTGTGATCGAGTTAACATCCAAAAAATAACGAA
>JAUUYI010000300.1 GCA_030590525.1 Sedimenticola sp.
GGTAACCGTTCAGATCTCTGCGTCAGATCCACGCTGTAGGGCCGAATTCATTCGGCCAAATGCGAATAAATTCGCACCTACATACTGTGGGAGTCAGCGGCTATGGGGAGGCAAACCGAATGACCACAAAAAGCACAGCAAACTTGTACTAGGAGGAGCAAACCGCCCACCCCCTTTAGAGAATAATTATGCAAGGCGAATAGTCTTCTCCTGCTGTTACAAATTGAAACAAATCGGCTGCCTGCGGAAACACTCCGGAAACCCTTGATGCCTAAACTTGAATCGCTATCAAGAAAACGGGTTGAATTTCTTTTCAAACACAGCAGGAGTAACAGCATGAATATCAGACAAACTGCCATCACTCTCTCCATTTTGGCTATCCTGGGCAGCGCTCCCCTTCAAGCAGGGGGACGCGGCGCACAAAACCTTCAGACATCCTATACCTCAGAACTGAGTGCGGTCGAGACCAAAGCACTCCTGTTCATGCGCGAGGAGGAAAAACTGGCCCGGGATGTCTACCGGAACGCCTACGACACCTGGGAACAACCTATATTCTTGAATATCGCCAGCGCCGAGCAACGACATATGGATGCTATTGCCGGAAGGATTGCTGCCTACGGGCTGGAAGACCAAGACCCTGTAACCGATAACACGGTGGGGGTCTTCGTCGATGAGGAACTGGACGAGCTGTTCAAGAGTCTGGATACAGATGCCAGTCTGTCGCTCATGGATGCCCTGAAAACCGGCGCCTTCATCGAGGAGGTGGATATCGACGACCTGGAGCAGGCGATCCGGGATTCCGATCACCCCGATGTTATCCGCGTCTACAAAAACCTGCTCAAGGGCTCACGCAACCATCTGCGCGCTTTCGTTCGGCAGATCGAAAGCCTGGGCGGCGACGCCTACGAATCCCAGTTTATGGAGCAAGATGATGTGGACATGATCGTCGACCAACCCATGGAGCGTAGAGCAGGCCGCAGAGGCCGATAGTAAAGCAGTTGGCACAGGGATTGTGCCCTAAGGGCTCGCTATTTCGCGAACCCTAGGGCTCATTCTTGCACAGGATGCTGTGAGCAATTTATATCAGCTCGGGAGATCTCCACCACGGCCCGGGCCCCGCCACCCGGGTTTTCCTCGAACCTGACCTGCCAGCCACCGGCATCGGCCAGCTGGCGGACGATGGCCAGCCCCAGACCCGAGCCGCCCGTCGCCCGGTTGCGGGAGCCCTCGATCCGATAGAAGGGCTCGAAGACGCTCTCCCGTAGCTCCGGGGGAATACCCGGCCCCCGGTCGGAGATGACGATCCGGGCAAGATCCCGGTCACATTCGCAGGCAATGCCCACCGGCTCACCACCGTAACGAATGGCGTTGTCCAGCAGATTGAAAAGCACCCTTCGCAGAGCAGCCTTGGAGAGGCGCAGGCGGCAGGCCGGCACCGGGGATAGATCGATATCCGTCCCGGACTGACGGTAATCATCTATCAGTTCCTGCAGTAACAGCGTTAGATCCACCACCTCTCGCTTCTGATTTGTCAGGCCACTGGAAAACTCCAGTGCCTGATCGATCAGGGCATTCATCTCGATCAGGTCCTGCTGCATCTGCCGGCGCAATTCGGGATCTGCATCTTCCGACAGCATCTCCACGGCCAGCGTCATGTGTGTCAGCGGGGTACGGAGATCATGGGATATACCCGCCAGCAGCACGCTACGGCTGGCGGTCAACCGTTTCAGCTCCTGCACCATATGATTGAAGCCCCGGGCGAGGGACGCAATCTCCTCCGGGCCGGTTTCTGGAAGTGGTGCAGGAAACTGGCCTTTTCCCATCTTTGCGGCGTTCTTCACCAGCAGCGCCAGCGGCCTGGTCAATCGTCGCACCAGCAGGGTGGAGGTCAGCAGTGCCAACAGGGCACCGATCACCAGCGCGATCAGCGCAGCCAGTGGGGCACTTGCGTGTAACCTTGCCGGGGAGAATCCGAGCCGAAATAGACGACCTGCCATCGGAATATCGAACCAATACCACCCCTCACGCCGTTCATCACTGCCAGAGAGAACGGGCTTGCCAATGCGTTGCTCCAGTGCACTGCTGAGAAGCTTCATATAAGGCATAGCGCTTTTTTGCAGGGCTGACAGGGGGGTTTTGCTATCGACCGCGACCAATGTGAGCTGATGCCGCTGCCAGAGTTCACGCTCAAAATCGGCCCGGGTACCCGGTGGAAGCTCGGCCCAGGTCTGCACACTCAACACCATCAGCGCCGCAAGATCCGCCGTGGAACGTTCCGCAACGGGCAAAAGGATGAATCGCAGGCCGGCAGCGATCACGAGAACCAGAAACAGGATGAACGCCAGGGAGAGGATCAGACTGGTCTGGCCGAAAAGGGACGAAGGTAGTTTGATCAAGACTCCGTACCCCCGGTCGGATCGAACAGATACCCCTTACCCCAGATGGTGCGGATATAGTCTGGCTCGGCCGGGTTTTGCTCGATCTTCTTTCGCAGTCGGGTGACCCGGACATCCACACTGCGATCAAATGGATTACGATCATATCCTTTCAAGAGATCCAGCAACTGGTCCCGGTCCAGCACCCGGTGGGGATGCTCCAGAAAGATCTTGAGCAGGTCATACTCTCCCGAGGTGATCTGCAATTGCTCGCCGTTACAGGAGAGAGTCTGGCTCTCCACATCTAACCGGAAGGGGCCAAAGGTCTTTACCTGTTTCCCCGCTTCTCGGGCCGGTGTGGTTACGGCCGTACGTCGCAGGACCGCCCTGATCCGAGCCAGCAACTCCCGTGGGTTGAAGGGTTTAGGCAGATAGTCGTCTGCACCAATCTCCAATCCTACGATCCGATCCACCTCATCACCCCTTGCGGAGAGGATGATAATGGGTAACGCCCGACTGGCCTTGAGCCGACGGGCAATGGAAAGCCCGTCTTCACCCGGCATCGACAGATCCAGGATCACCAGATCCACTGGGTCCGAGCGGTCGAGAAAGCGATCCATCGCCTCTCCACCCTCCACACTGGAGGCCCGAAGACCCTGCCCCTGCAAATAACGGGTCAGCAGACGCCTCAGATCCGCATCATCATCAACGATCAGGATGTGCTCAATCGGCTGCATCGACTCTCCATTTCAATTGCCCTCATCTCTGTTGATATTGAAATGAGAGGGTGTCCGGGCGTAAATATTCTCAACGGCCACCACCTCCACCCCCGTTACCGCCCCCACCACCTCCACCCCCGTTACCGCCCCCACCACCATTACCACCGCCGCCGTGACCGACACCCCTGCCAC
>JAUUYI010000243.1 GCA_030590525.1 Sedimenticola sp.
GTTTCCATCATCCGTCGTTCTTTCTCAACAGGAGGTCTATCAGATCTACGGGAAGCGGGAATACGATGGTGGAGGTCTTGCCCGGCGCGATTTCGGTCAGGGTTTGCAGATATCTCAACTGTATCGCCTGCGGCTGCTGCGACAGGATGCGCGCCGCTTCTGTCAGTTTTTCCGCTGCCTGCATCTCACCTTCGGCATGGATTATTTTGGCGCGCCGGGAACGTTCCGCCTCTGCCTGCTTGGCGATGGCCCGGACCATGCTTTCGTTCAGGTCGACGTGCTTGATTTCCACGTTGGCCACCTTGATGCCCCAGGCATCGGTCTGCTGATCGAGAATTTCCTGGATATCGGCATTGAGGCGTTCCCGTTCCGCCAGCATCTCGTCCAGCTCATGCTGCCCCAGCACGGAGCGTAACGTGGTCTGGGACAACTGGCTGATAGCCAGGGAAAAATTTTCCACCTGGATGATGGCCTTCTCCGGATCGATCACCCGGAAATAAACCACTGCATTGACCTTGACCGAGACGTTGTCCCGGGAGATGACATCCTGGCTGGGAATATCCATCACGATGGTACGCAGGTCTACCCTTACCATCTGCTGAATGACCGGGATGACGATGATCAGGCCCGGCCCCTTGACCCGCCAGAACCGTCCAAGCAGGAAGATCACCCCCCGCTCATATTCGCGCAGCACCTTGAACATCGAGAGCAGGAAAACAAGCACCAGGATGATCACAATGTATACGGTGTATGCGGCCATATTCACTCCTCTTTATTTACGCTCAGAAGTAACCTCAAGGGTAAGCCCGTCCCGCCCGGTGACACGCACCTGCGCGCCCTCGGTTAGTTGCCTCTCTGTGCGGGCATGCCAGACCTCACCATGGACTCGCACCGGGCCCTCATCGTCAAAGGTGGACAAGGCGTGGCCCGTTGCCCCCAGCAGCTGGTCCCGGCCACTGACCACCGGCCGCTGTCTTGATTTGATCGCCATACCGACCACCAGAATCAGCATCGTGGCGCTGACGATGGCAAAGGAGAAAATCAGCGGCAGCGAGATGCCGTAACCCGGCGCTTCTGTATCGATCAGGACGATGGAGCCGATCACGAATGCGATAATCCCACCAATCCCCAGGGCTCCAAAACTGGGCGCAAAGGCCTCTCCGACCATCAGGGCGATGCCCAGCAGGATCAGGGCAAAGCCTGCATAGTTGACGGGCAGGGCATGGAATGCATAGAGTGCCAGCAGCAGGCAGATGGTCCCCGCGATTCCAGGCAGCAGGGTCCCCGGGTTGGAGAACTCATAGATCAATCCATAGATGCCGATGAGCATCAGTATATAGGCGACATTGGGGCTGCTGATGACCGCCAGCAGGCGGTTGCGCCAGTCGGGATTGAGGCGAATCACGGCCAGCCCATCGGTATTCAGCGTTTTGTTCACGCCCTGAAGGTTCACCTCATACCCGTTCAGCTGCCTGAGCAGGTCCCGGGTGTTCGTGGCGATCAGATCGATGACCCCCAGTTTCAGCGCCTCGGTTGCCGAAAGGCTTGCCCCTTCCCGGACGGCCTTTTCCGCCCACTCGGCGTTACGCCCACGCATCTGTGCCAGACCACGCACATAGGCGGCGGCATCATTGATCAGTTTTCTGCTCTTGGTGTCGGTTGCGGGGCCGGGGTTTTTTTCACTCGGGGCACCTTTTTTTTCCTTAGCGCCATCATTGCCGCTGTTACCTCCGGGCAATCCGCCCAGCTGGACAGGCGTTGCCGCACCCAGGTTGGTCCCGGGTGCCATAGCAGCGATGTGGCTCGCGTAGAGGATATAGGTGCCGGCACTGGCCGCCCGGGCCCCGCTGGGGGCGACAAAAGCGGCCACCGGGACAGCAGAGGTGGTGATGCGCTTTATAATCCTGCGCATGGAGGTATCCAACCCGCCCGGGGTGTCCATGCGGATGATCACCAGTTCGGCCTGTTGTTCCGCGGCGTTCTCCAGTGATCGGCTGATGTAGTCGCTGGTGGCAGGACCAATGGCATCCTGAATTTCAAGGACGACGACCTTGCCCGCTCCGTCGCCCTCTCCAGCTACCACCATCATCAACCATCCCGCTGTCACCAGCAGCACAACAAAGGCGCGCTTCAGGGTCAATGATTTCATGCTGTTACAATCGTGTCTCGCTGCATCAAGGATAGTCTTGTTTGCAGGGAGTTGCCAATGTTATGTTGGTGGCGTAACAGAGAAGAGAAACCAGCGGTAGCGGCGGGGGAACGCCCTGTTTTCCTGAGATACCCGAAGCGCTGACAAAAAGAGCAGGCTCCGCAATGAATCATACCGGGAAACCCGGGGATCAGGCAGGCAATACCCCGTGTGAGTACATCTCCTGGGAGCAGTTCCATGGGCTGGCGAGAACGCTGGCTTTGCAGGTGCGCAATTCAGGGTTCCAACCGGACATGATCGTCGCTATTGCCCGCGGGGGTTATCTTCCCGCACGCATCCTCTCCGACTATCTCGATATCCTCGATCTGACCAGTATCAAGGTAGAGCACTACCATGGTATGCACAAGGAGAGGCTTGCCACGGTACGTTATCCGCTCAGCGCCGATATCGACGGTAAACGACTGCTGCTGGTGGATGATGTCAGTGATTCAGGCGATACTTTTGAAGCCACGATGGGACACCTGCAGAGTCGAGGCACGCCGAAAGCGCTGATGACAGCCGTGCTGCATCACAAAAGAACCTCTTCCTTCGTGCCCGATTATTTTGCTGAAGAGGTGTTGGACTGGCGCTGGATCATCTACCCCTGGGCGGTCATCGAGGACCTGACCAGCCTGCTGCAGAAGATGAAACCGTGCCCCGACTCGGTGGCGGCCTTCGATCGGCAGCTTCGGCAACGGCATGGCGTAGCCTTTCCACTGCAGACACTGGAAGATGTACTAACGCCAAGCGGTAGTTTTAGCTACTGACTCTCCAGTTCGATGACACAGTCGGGTTTCAAGGCAAAGACATAGCGCCCCCCGGCTTCGATGTCCACCTCCGCACTGCATTTTGTGTCGAAACCCCTGGTGTAGCCAAACAGATACCCGCCCTGATCGAGTACCAGTGAATAGCGATGGGAATCGCCGAAGTGATAGATGGGTTTATCGTTGATGGTAAAGACCGTGCCTGCAAAACCACCGCCATCTTCGATGCGCAGGTTGATCTCCACCTCCGCCGAATTGGCCTGTGAGGTGGGCGGTGGTGGTGGGTCGATCATCCCCGAAGTAGTACATCCAGTAATAGCGATAGTAATCAATAAGATTTTGATGTTATTCGACATGATTTATTCTCTGTTGTTCGCGACAACCCGCTTGTGAGGTGGACGTTCCTGTGGCGATACAATGCCGTAATTTTCCCGTTCCGTCATCAGGAAATCATCGATAGAGATCATCCTGGTTCTGGCCGATGCGCTCCAGCATCCGCTTGCGGCTGGTCACCTCCACCCCGGGATAGCGCGCACAGAATTTTCCCGGAACCCGGTGTGCGAGGTATTCGGCAATTTCTTCAGTTGCATGGAGACGGTGGGCTGGGTCAGGTGCAGGGATTCGGCGGCTCGGATGTACCCCCAGACGGGCAATCGTCCCGGACACCTGCAGCTGCCGCAGGCTGAGTGCCGGGTGAGAAAACCGGGGCTGTCGCTGCTCATAGATAAAACTATATAGCAATCATCAATAATTTCGATTTTTGTTCATATAAGATTTTCTGCATTATGGCCTCAGATTCGGCGCGGTGCCGGACGATTTACTCAAACATCGATGAGGGTCAAAACATGGATCAATCCAATCGTTACGCAGATCTCAGCCTGAAAGAAGAAGACCTGATTGCCGGTGGCAAGCATATTCTCGTTGCCTACAAGATGGCCCCGGCAGAGGGTTATGGCTATCTGGAGACAGCGGCTCATTTCGCCGCCGAGTCCTCAACCGGCACCAACGTCGAAGTCTCTACCACCGATGACTTCACCAAGGGCGTTGATGCGCTGGTCTATTACATCGATGAGGCGACCGAGGATATGCGCATCGCCTATCCTATCGATCTGTTCGACCGCAACATGACCGACGGCCGCATGATGCTGGTCTCCTTTCTGACCCTCGTTATCGGTAACAACCAGGGCATGGGCGATGTCAAGCA
>JAUUYI010000136.1 GCA_030590525.1 Sedimenticola sp.
CGCCGAGCATTTCAATGCATTGCACGAACTGCTTCCCGCACTCTATGCGGATGCCGCAAGATTTGTCGATTACTGTAATGCAGCATTAAACATCTACCCGGCGAACCCGGATTTTGAAAAAGACTTCCACTTCATCACCTGGAAAGATCACAATCGAAGAGACCCTTAATAAATGCCTCTGGGCATTCCATATGCGCATAATACATTTGGTTCCGGCTATGCCGGGTTAGGGGTTCAGATAGATCACCTTGGCACTCTTTTTTTCACCCTCATCGGCGGTAGTCTCCTGAATATGCTCAGGAACCAGCATTAAAAGCTGCTGCCTCAAGGCCTTCGTGTCCATCGCCTCGCAGGCACGCGCCATATCGTCCAGCGTGCGCTTGAGCCGCTCCCAGTCCACCTTGCGGTGGCGCGCCAGAAAGACCTTTTTATGGGCGGTACCCTCGAGCTTCTCTTTCTCATGGAACAGCTCTTCATAGAGCTTTTCTCCCGGGCGCAGCCCTACATATTCGATCTGGATATCCTCACCCGGGGTCTTTCCCGAGAGCTGGATCATCTGCTCCGCCAGATAAGTGATCTTCACCGGCTCGCCCATATCCAGGACGAAGATCTCACCGCCATCACCCAGCACCACCGTCTGCATGATCAACTGGCAGGCCTCGGGAATGGTCATGAAGTAACGTTCCATCCGCGGATCGGTGACGGTGACCGGCCCGCCCTCGGAGATCTGCCTCTGGAACAGCGGGATGACACTGCCGGCCGAACCCAGTACATTGCCGAAACGGACGGTGATAAAGCGGGTCTTCGAATGGACATTCAGGTTCTGGCAGAAAATCTCCGCCGCCCGCTTGCTGGCCCCCATCACATTGGCAGGATTGACCGCCTTATCGGTAGAGACCAGCACAAATATGCCACAACCCGATCGATCCGCCGTTTCCGCCACATTGCGCGTCCCCAGCACGTTGTTGCGCAGCGCCTGACGAATCTGGGGTTCCAGCATCGGGACATGCTTGTAGGCCGCAGCATGGAACACCACATCGGGATGTTGACGATTGAACAGATCCTCCACATAGGGGCGATCGGTCACATCCCCCAGCTGGCACCGAAGTTCCAGATCCGGAAAACGCTTCACCAGCTCCATCTCGATCTGATAGAGATTGAACTCGCTGTTGTCCAGGATGACCAGGCGCCGCGGCCCCAGCCGCGCCAGCTGGCGACACAGCTCAGAGCCGATCGACCCCCCGCCACCGGTCACCAGTATGGTCTTTCCAGCCAGTGCACCGCGAATCCCCGGCCAGTCCAGCGAGACCGGCTCCCGACCCAGCAGGTCCTCGATGGAGACCTTACGCAACTCGTTGATCCGGACATTGCCCGACATCAAATCCTGCAACTGGGGCACCGATCGGAACGGGACGTCCGCCTGCTCACAGCGCTCGACCACCCGCCGCATCTCGATGGAGGTGGCCGATGGCATCGCCAGCATGATGATATCGATCTCCAACTTCCGGGTCAGGCCCGGAATGGCGTCGCTGTTTCCCGCTACCGGCAGCCCGTGAATGTCCCGCCCCAGGCGGCGGGGATTTTCATCCACGAAGGCAATGGGTCGGAACGCATCGCTCCGATTACGCAGGAGTTCCCGCGCCAGCATCTCCCCGGCCTTCCCGGAGCCGACGATGAGTACCCGCAGCCCTGGCGACAGATAGAGATGGTGATCCTTTATCCAGCGGTAGACCAGGCGCGGGCCACTGAGCAGCATGACCAACAGGATGGTGTAGATAACCGGGACAGACCGGGGTATACCCTCTGCCCGGGTGAAGACGAAGAGCAGCGCCATGGCGACGGCGGTACCGACCATCACCGCCTTCAGAATTCGCAGCACATCCGGCAGCGAGGCGAAACGCCAGATCCCACGGTAGAGGCCAAATGCGGCAAAGGCAGCCATCTGCACGGGAAGGATGATCGACAACGCGCGCAGGCCGTTGTCGTAGAAATCGGGTGGAGGCGACCCGAGATTGAATCTCAGCCAGAATGCCAGGGTCCAGGCGATCGGCACCATCAGGGTATCGTGGGCCAGTGCGGCGCCCTGGGAGCGGAACTTTCGCGGAATAAAATTCCTTCTCATATTAAATTCTGCTAGAAGCCTGTCGGGCTTAGGGGGGATAAGCCCTGCTATAGAGATCCTTGCAAAATACCCATCTCCCTCAAAGGAGAGGGCATTCGAGCGTTTTGCAAGGGCCTCTATACTATCATCTTTGGCAGTGATCGATGACCGCAAAAAAGTATAAGGCGAACAAGTGGGGTTATCGGATGAGGCTGTCCGGGCGGAAAGCCCATTGGGTAGAAAATAGTCAAGCCGTTAGAAACAAAAGGAGCAGCGCGATTCAAACGGAAAGATCAGCGCTCTCGTCCACGCCGGCATCCAGGGCCCACGCCAAAATAGCTAATGGCACCATAGCGATCAGGGTTACCCACCATCCTGACCGGGGTTCAGTCGTCGCCCAGTAGGCCAGGGGAAACAGCCAGACGACATCGATCAACATGACACTCACGGTAACCCGCCGGTGACTCTTCCAGCGCAAGGCCGCATGCTGGTAGGCATGGCTGCGGTGCGCTTCAAACCAGCGATCCCCACGGATGAAACGCCTTATCAGCGTCATGGTGGCATCGACCAGGAAGAGAGCCAGCAGGATGAGCCAGGTCCAAATGGAGAGCTGTCCGAACGCGCTGCCGATCAGGGCAAACAAACCAAGAACGAAACCAATGAACGAGCTGCCCACATCCCCCATGAATATCTTCGCCGGCGGCCAGTTCCACAGCAGAAAACCGATACACGCCGCCGACAGCGCCAGCAGGGGGAACAGCAACCCCTCGTCCCAGGGTGCATTGCTGCCGGCGTGCAGCACGTAAACGGCAACCGCGCTTCCCGCAACGCAGACCGCCTCGACACCTGCTATCCCATCGATACCATCCATGAAATTGTAGAGGTTGAGCATCCAGACGAGAAATATTGCCGCGATCGGGTATCCCAGCCAGCCCAGATCCAGCGGATAGTCCCCGAACGGTACCGGGGGAAATGCACCGATCCAGAACAGTGCCATTGCGGCGGCGATGAAGTGAACCAGAATTCGCCAACGGGCAGGGACGTGGCCATGGTCATCCAGATAACCGATCGCCGCCACCAGCCCGCCGGCTGCCAGGGAGGCCAGCAGCATCCCCGCCCCGATCCTGCCGCTCAGGTAGTACCCCGTCAGCGCGCCCAGATAAGTCACGACGATAGCCAGCCCGCCTCCCCGAGGGGTGGCGACAGAGTGCGAACTGCGCTGATTGGGCAGGTCCAGTATGCCCCTGCGTAACGCATACCCCCGCAACACCCAGGTAAGCGCCGCAGAGACGAGAACTATCCCTGCCAGTAACCAGATCACCCGGAAGTTCCCAGCCCGGAAAACCAGGCCACACTCCTGGCGATCTCCGTATCGACCGAGTCTGGTGGCTGCCACCCCAGAACAGTCCGGCTCTTTTGGATATCGAGCCGAAGGGAGCCCGTCAGACGGGAGAGACTCCGCTCCTGCCCCAGCAGGGCAGCCAGACCACGCAGCACCGGGGCAGGCAGGGGCCAGAGTCGGGGAGAGCGCCCCATCTGCCGGGCGATCCGCTCGAACAACCCGGGAGTAGAGAGGTCTTGATCATCCGATACCAGAAAGGTCTCGCCGGCGGCCCCGGGGTGACGGGCACAGAGCAGGAGAAAATCACACAGGTTGGAGAGACCAACCAGGCTGCGCCGATTGTCGACTGCAGCCAGTGGCAGCGGCACCCCCTTCTGTATCCATTCCAGCAGGCGTAGAAAATTTCCACCCACCCCTGGACCGTAGACCAGAGGAGGACGGACGATGACCACTTCCATGCCGGTCTCTTCCATCACCTGATACAGCCCCTGCTCGGCCTCCCACTTCGATACGGCATAGGGATCCGCTGGATGGGGGGCGTCCGTCTCCCGGAATGGCTGCTTCCCGGTGGATTCGCCGTTGACCTTGACAGTGCTCAGATAGACAAATCTTGCTATCCCCTTTGCAGCCGCCGATCTGGCCAGTTGCAAAGTGCCAAGGGTGTTCACCCGTCGAAAGGCATCCAGCGGCCGCTCCTGGGTATCCTTCATTACGTGCACCCTGGCGGCAAGATGCATCACAGTATCAATCTCTTGAAGCGCATCGCCCCAGTCGGTGGAGGCATCGATATCGGGCACCACGCGTGCATCGGGAAAGCGGCCGGCAGGCCGGCGCACCACCGGGACCACCCGGTTCCCCGAGTCCTCAATCCGCTCAGCCAGGCCGGTCCCGACGAATCCAGTGGCTCCGGTCAACAATATGGTTTTCATATCTGCAACCTGAGGGAGAACCTAAACACTTCCAGACGAGTTGATATCTGCGGTAGAATAGTCCCGACCGTGGGTATGGATGCTTCGATTCGATGGCATGAAGTTTGACTCAATCTTATTTTAAGTTTGTCAGTAAGCGCCCAGTTAAACCCATACCTCGATGGCGAGAGAGGCCCTGATTACCCCGGATGGGGGTGTCTGAGGCATGGATGCCGAAGCCAAGCCCCCGCCGCACATGGAAGTGCTAGTGCCGCGGGAGGCAGGACGCCGGGAGCGACCATGGATGAGTTCACGGCAGCCCACCATCAGGGGTAAACATGGGCTCTCGACGGGATTAACCTGGTGCTTACTAACTCAAGTTTCAGATTTCATTTTCTCATCAGACACAACAATAACCACATGATAAATTTAGATAATTACGATATTTCTTTAAAAAACACTGAATTTTCGTCTCAACAATGAATTTACTGGTTTTTTACTTGCGTGAAGGTTCGGTAGCGCATTCGTAAGCTCGTGTTTACCATCTCAGATAGTCGGTCATCGGATAAAATGCTGTGAAATCCGGTATGTCTTACCAATTTTGAACTCCGAAACTTGGGTTACTAACTATCTATGATCAGTGAGTACTTGTAAATGTTCGATAAGCTCGCCAATCCGCTCTCCCGCATAAAAATGCTCCTTAAAATAATTACGAGCATTTTCACCAAGTCGAGCACGCTCTTCAGGGGCCATCTCGTACAACTGCAGCACTGATTTGGCTAAAGCCTCAGAGTCCTCTGCTGAACATGAAAGGCCCGCATTGGATTCATCAACGATACGTGCAGCTTCGCCATTTAGACTTGCAACAATCGGCTTAGCCGCTGACATGTAGCTTTGAAGCTTGCTTGGAATAGTTGCTGAAAGAGCTGCATTTTCTTTCAGGGACACCAGCAAAACTGATGCTGCGGACAATATCGATGGCATTTCTTCAGCCGGTAGCTGTCCGGTCATAACAATGTTAGTGAGGCGCTCTCTTCTTATGTTTTGTAGTATAGTTTTCGCTTTACTGCCGGTACCGACCAGATAAAATTTGATCGCCTGTTGCTTACGTAATAACTCTGCCGCCGAGACAATCGTTTCACACGATTGCGCTGAACCAATATTACCGGTAAAAACAACTGAAAAATTTCTTCGTATATCCGCAGCCAGCTGGCGTTTATACTTCCCTTCAGGATCGGCTTCTGAGAGATCATCAGCAAAATTCGGATAGAAGTGAATTTTTTCTTTTCCTCCAATAAATCTCTGGACTGAAGGTCGAAACGCCTCTGACTGAATTAATATCGAATCCGAGTGATGGTAGATATAGCGCACAGCCGACTTGACGGGACTCAGTAGCCATTTATTTTTTATATGACCTGTTGCCTGCAATGCTTCAGGCCAAATATCCTGCACCCAAAGGATCAACGGCGCATGTTTCAACCATGCCACGAATATTGCAGGCAATGCCTGAAGCAGCGGGGATGGTGCGTACACGAACACGGCATCGAACTTTCTTCCACGGAGTGCCAGCGGGGCCACTAAGTAGCCCGAAAAGATAAACGACAAATAATTCAGCAGCAGCCATTTGGTCGAGTTTTTTCCACGAGGCACCAGTGGGATTCTGATGATTTCCACACCTTGATAATCTTCATGCTGAACACCTCGAGCAGAGTAACCAGCAAATATTTTACCATCTGGATAATTTGGCTTGCCGGTAACAACCGTTACTTCAATACCCTGCACAGAAAGATCAGCTGCCAGCTTATTAATCAGGAAGCTTTCTGGCCAGAAGTATTGCGACCAGATCAGCAATTTCATCTAAGGGCTCGCGAAATAATAAGTCCCTGAATTTGGGGCGTCGAG
>JAUUYI010000156.1 GCA_030590525.1 Sedimenticola sp.
ACCAGCAACACGTTTCGGCCCCGGAACTCGCTCTCGATGGCATTGAGCTTCTGCCGCACCGACTTCTTCCGTACCTGCTGGCCTGGCATGATGAAGGTACGGCCGATATAACGGTTCTTGATAAACCCCTCCGCGTACTTCAACCCCAGGCAATTGGCCAGTTCCAGAGCGGCGGTACGGCTGGTATCCGGGATAGGGATGACCACATCGACATCGTGATCGGGCCACTCCCGCCGGATCTTGTCCGCCAGGCGTTCACCCATCCGGGCACGGGCCTTGTAGACGAAGATATCATCGATGATGGAGTCCGGACGGGCAAAATATACGTACTCGAAAATGCACGGGGAATGAACCGGATTGGCAGCACATTGGTAACTGTGCAGCTTTCCCTGGGTGTCGATGAATACTGCCTCACCTGGCTCGATATCCCGTAACAGGTCGAATCCCTGTACATCCAGCGCCACACTCTCTGAGGCAATCATGTACTCGACCCCCTGCGGGGTGTCCCGTTTACCAAAGACGACCGGGCGAATGCCGTAGGGGTCACGGAACCCCACCAACCCGTAACCGGTGATCATGGCCACTGCGACGTATCCGCCACGGCAGCGCCGGTGTACCGCCGCCACAGCCTTGAACACATCCTGGGCATCGATCCGCATCTTGCCCAGTACCTGCAGTTCGTGGGCAAAGATATTGAGCAGGATTTCCGAATCAGATGAGGTGTTGATGTGGCGCAGATCCTCCCGGTAGAGATCCTGCTGCAACTCCTCGGCGTTGGTCAGGTTGCCGTTATGGGCCAGGGTGATCCCATAGGGGGAGTTGACGTAGAAGGGTTGCGCCTCTGCCGAAGAAGAACAACCAGCGGTGGGGTAACGCACATGGCCGATGCCAATGTTACCCCTCAGGTCGATCATATGGCTGGTGCGGAACACGTCCTTCACCAGACCATTGCCCTTGCGCAAATGGAGACGCTGTCCCTCCTGGGTGACGATACCCGCTGCATCCTGCCCGCGGTGCTGAAGCACCAGCAACGCGTCATATATAGCCTGATTTACCGGGCTATGCCCGAAGATTCCGACGATACCGCACATGACCAAGCTCTCCAGATTATTGCTTCGTTCCGGTGATATTATTGCAATCAGAGCACTGAAAATGCGTACAAACCATTGCGGCAGCATCCCTGAAACCAGTGAATGGGCTGTGCTGGGACTCTATCACACGAATTTGAATGCCCCGCCGGTATCCGCCGGCAGGAGCGATTTCAACCAGACCGCCAGCTCCTGAAAAAAGACGATCAATCGGGATTCCTGCCACCAGGGGTCATTGGGGAAGGGGGTCAACCCCGCCAGCCAAACCAGAACCGCCACCAGCAACGCACCGCGCGCGGCACCAAAGACCACGCCGATCAGACGGTCAGTGCCGCTCAATCCGGTCTTTTCCACCAGCTGCCCGGCAAGAAAATTGACCAGCGCGCCCAGCACCAGGGTAGTCACGAACAGAATCGCAAAGGAGACACCGAGCCGAACGGACGGGACGCTGATCACATCCAGCTGGAGTGCCAGTTCGCGGAAGAAGGCCCATGCAATCCAGAAGGCGACCACCCAGACCAGCAACGAAAGTGCCTCGCGCACGAACCCACGCATCAGACTGATCAGTGCTGACAGGGTAATGATACCGATAATGACGTAATCGACCCAGATCATTCAGCTGTACCGGCACTGCAGCGGTGACCGGACCTTGAATCGTAAAGGTGCATGTTATCAAAAAAATGGTGAAAACTATGTAAGGGCTCGCGAAATAATAAGTCCCTGAATTTAGGGCGTCGAGGCGCCCGTCTGGCAAGGGGTCGCTCCCGGCATCTGCCGTACATGGATGTACCAATGCCGCGAGTACAGGATGTACAGGAGCGGCCTGCCTCCCGCGACACTTGTGCATCCCTGCACGTCGCGCGGAAACGCAGGAATATTCGCTATCTTCCCGGTTTTCGCAACGTGACCCACAGGGATGTGGGAAATGCCGGTTCCGTCAGGAACATGAACCGGTGTGACCCACAGGGATGTGGGAAATGCCGGTTCCGTCAGGAACATGAACCGACCAGCCAGACGGGGCCGTTCTCGCACATCCATGTGCTACACGGCATTTGAACGTCCTGTTCGGCATGGATCGGCATCCCAAAACAGGGAGTTATTGTTTCGCGAGCCCTGAGGTACTAAAAGGGGAAACGCTCCATCACATCCCGTTATTAAATTTGCTGGTTTCTGTGGCACCGCTGGCACGTACCTGTTCCAGGGCCAGTGCGTACTCCCGCAGTATCCCTAAGGTCCAGCCGATGCGTTCCCGGAAATAACCGTCCGCCTCCGGATCGTTCTTTTCGGGATCACCATTCAGCACCGACTCCACGTTGCGGATGATCAGTTGCTCCGGAATATAGCATATACGGCTGTTCTTGTAGCTACTCATCCGCAACTCCGCCACCGGGTAGGCACCCCCATCAGCGGACGAGACGGTGACGATCAGGGCCGGCTTGTGGCCCAGTTCGTTGCGACCAAACAGCAGGAAGAAGTTCTTCAGCCCAGCCGGCACCTGCCCATGCCACTCGGGTGCAATGACGACGAACCCGTCGCTGGAACAGAGTCGTTCCCGTACCGGATCCAGCAGCCGGGTCCATTTCTCCTCACCCGCCCAGATGTCCTGTTCCCAGAGTGGAAAGGGGTTACCGGCCAGATCGATAATATCGGCTTCGTCGCACAACCGGTTTTCCAGCAGCGCATCCCTGATATACTCCGCCACCTTCACGCTCTGCGATCCAGTGCGGTGGCTACCGCTCACGATGGTTATTTTCACTCTGATCTCTCTCCCATTGTCTCTGTCGATCTTCCATCCTGCCAGGAGCCCGTCCGCAGGAATCAAAATTATCCATTTCATATTCACCCCTTCCTGACCGTAGCAACACTCCCGGATATCCGGCGACTTGTCGTTCTCAGGGTTCGCGAAATAATACTGAAGTGGTACGCCTTACCGATCCAGCGTCGTCATCCGCTGGTGCAACGCATCGATCTCCTCCAGCAGATCCAGGATCAGCGCAGCGCCGGGCAGATTCACCTCGAGATCCTGCTGCAACCGCAGTGCAACGCGGACCCGCGTCAGGCTGGTTCCACTGAAACGCCACTGGCGCGGATCGCGGCCACAGGGATCCAGGACCCCTTCATCCACCATTGCCACGATCTGGACCGCTCTGACTGAGCAGGCGTTGCAGAGATCACCGAGGGTAATTGACGGCTCCTCTTCCAGGATACTACCAGACAGAATTTGTTGAATCTCGCTGTTCATGTGGCCTATACCCCCAGATGTGCACGTGGATTGAACACAAGTTCCTGCTCCATCCTGCGATAAATCTCCCTCGCCTTGTCACTCTTTGCCGGCGGCAGGGCGACCTCGAGTACCACATACAGATCCCCGGGAGGCTTACCCGGAATACCGCGCCCCTTCAACCGCATCTTCTTACCGGCGGAGGAACCGGGTGGTATCTTCATATCGATGACCCCTGCGGGTGTTGGCACCTTTATCCTGGAACCCAGCGCCGCCTCCCAGGGGGCAACCGGGAGATCCAGATACACATCACGACCCTCCACGTGATAGAAGGAGTGGGATCTGAACTCAACCTCCAGATAGAGGTCACCGGCCAGGCCTTCCCCCATACCGGACGCGCCCTGCCCCGCCAGGCGGATGTGCTGGCCCTGCCTGACCCCCTTGGGTATTCGGACATTGAGTGTCCGTTTACGGGTATGTACCCGGCCATCCGCCCCTACCTCCGGCACCTGCAACACAATGGACCGGGTGGCACCCCTGTAGGCATCCTCCAGATCGATCAACACCTTGGCATGGTGATCTTCACCCCGCGTGTGGAAGCCACCACGGGCGCTCCGGACCGGACCATGCTCCCGACCGAACAGGGATTCGAAAAAATCGCTGAACGACGAAGCATCCCCCTGGGTAAATCCACCCCCCCGAAATTCGAAGCCGGCATCCCAGTCCGGTGGTGGCCGAAAATCCTCCCCCTGCTGCCAGCTGGCGCCCAACTGATCGTAGGCGGCACGTTTCTCCGGATCTTTGAGTACCTCATAGGCCTCACCGACCTCTTTGAAACGGACCTCTGCATCCGCCTCCTTACTGACATCCGGGTGGTATTTGCGGGCCAGTTTCCGGTAGGTTCGCTTTATCTCATCCTGGGTTGCGTCCCGCTCCAATCCCATGACCTGATAATAGTCTTTGAATTCCATGAGTTACCTTCTTTGTACGCAACGTTTACAATTTTTTGTCATTCTGTCACCCAGGTTGGGAAATCTGGTTAAAAACGGAAATCCCAATAGCGTGGGCAGGATTTTCCCAGCATTGAGCCGGACCCGCAACTCCATCGCACCCGGCATCAACAGACGGAGGTCAGGAGTGCCGATATCGCAGGAGCAGCAAACCGGTCGGCTTCTATTCTCGGGCAGACTCCCAGGAGGCTGTCGGATTTGACCGATCGAAGCGAAAATCACGGGGAGCGAATCAAATCAGTTTATCGAATGAGGCGAATAGTGGGCCTATTTAACGAATTCGATAAGCTGAGTTGATCGCTCTTCAGGGATTTGCAGCCGATTAGCGTTAAGTCCGACAGCCTCCCAGGGCAGACGAGAAGCGCGTCGACTGTTAGAATTCCTGATATGAAAATGCCACCTGCCAATCTAAGCTGGTTCGCTGAAACCCTGACTGAAGTAGTCGAGGAGATCAGCGACGCCTGGAGTGATGATAACCGCTCGACAGAGGGGAATGAGGCCCCGCCGGAACTACTCCAGGAGGCACTGCAACAGCTGATTCTGGTACTGAGACAGGCGGAGTCCATCCGAAAGGTCGATGAAGCAGACATCGGTGAGCTTGGAGAGTACGGACTCAAAATGCTGACCGAGTTATCCCAGATCTCCCATGAGCTGAAGCTGCAGGAGGTCCTGGAGAAACTGGAGTTGCTGGCCCTCTCACTGGCATTATGGGTAATCCAGCAGAAGGGTGAGCTGCACTCTATCGGACTGGTGGTGAACGGACTGGCAAGAGTGGCCAATTTCACCACGGATACCTTCGAGCTGGAACGGCTGTTTCATACCATAGGCGAGATAATGGAGGCCATCCAACCGCTGGAGGCGGGAGAAACCATGCCGGCCTCGACCCGCGAGCCCTTGCAATTACTGCTGCTGAACCGTGCCATCGTGGCCACCCGCGCCCATTTGCCCCGTCTGATGGAGGTTGCCTTTTCAGATGTTATCGAGAAAATACCGGAAGCCGCTCCAGGATTTTTCCATGAGGGAATGGAGCAGATTGAACTGCAGGGATATCCGGAACCGGTAAGCAACGTAATCGAGCGATACCACCGCCAATGCGTGCAAGTAAAAATCCTGCATTGAGACAGTGCACTGAGTGCATGCATTCACGAACAAAAAAATGGCCGCGGATTGACGCGGATTACACACGGATGTTGTTATGGCTTTGATACACAAGGGCTGCTGGGACGCGATCGGGCAGCCAATAAACAGCGGCGCCCAAAAAGTAACGTGCAAGAGAGGCTCTTGCAAACCGCCCCATCTCCCCCCGGGAGAGGGTTGGGGTGAGGGGATCAAAAGAGATAACGCTTTGATTTTAATCACCCTCACCCTCACCCTCTCCCTCAAGGGAGAGGGGATTTAAGAGTTTTGCAAGAGCCTCAAACAAGAGCTAATTCCGAGGGGTTTTCCGTACCCTTCACGACCGGTACCTTTCGCACACCATACCTCAGCATCTTTTTCATCCCT
>JAUUYI010000259.1 GCA_030590525.1 Sedimenticola sp.
ATGTACAAGTGTCGCGGATACAGGGAAGTATTAAGAGTGACCGCCTTCATCTGCGTCTTGAATCTGAGCTGATATCCTGTGCATTTTCGGACAAATCATTATTGCCAAGGCCCTTACCCCGGCCCTCTCCCGGGGGGAGAGGGCCTTTACGACAATCAGTGAAGGGGAGGGCTGAACAAGGACCCTCCTGGCGCGTGGGGTGGGAGTTTTCGGTTACTGCACCTCAAGCTGCCGGATGCGTGCTTTCAACCGCTGGATCTCCGCGGCTTTAGGATCACCGGCACCCGGTGCGCCGTAAGCGGGGGGGGCAGGGTATCCAGCAGGAGGCTGATTGTAGCCCGGGGCGCCGCCATAGCCACCAGGCGCGCCGCCATAACCGGGTGCGCCGCCATAGCCACCAGGCGCGCTGCCATAACCGGGTGCGCCGCCATAGCCACCAGGCGCGCCGCCATAACCGGGTGCACCGCCATAGCCACCAGGCGCGCCGCCATAACCGGGTGCACCGCCATAGCCGCCTGGCGCACCGCCATAACCACCGGGAGCGCCGCCGTAACCCGGATCACCCGGGTAGCCATAACCCGGTCCGCCGTAGGGTTCCCGGTCGCGGTCTTTGTCTTTGCTGCCACCCATCCATTTTGTGGGGTTCATCATCTTGCCAAAGTCGAATGCCTGGGCCGTGCCGCTGAGCAGCAGGCCGGTCACTATAATGACTCCCCCGATTTTCAAACTCTTGTAACGCATACGCTATTCTCCCCTTTTAGCGGAACTCCCAGGGTACAGGCCCATGACCTGATCTGAGGCTCCTTACAGTTATAATAAATATGAAAACGGGCAAAAGCACCATCCTGCCGTATTGATTTATGCTGGAATGCAGAACCCCCTCCACCCCTTTATCGCACCGGCGGGTGATGAGGTCAACTCCCGCACCTGTGACAGAAACCGGCCGGGAGGGGAATAACGGTATATCATCAAATAATAAATTGCGGTAGAATCAGGACAATAATTTATCTGAGTAATCGTAAGCACCCGGTTAAACCCATACCTGCGACGGGATTTACCGGGTGCTTACGAGCCCAGGTTTCGGAGTTCAAATGATATAAAAGGCTGAATCAGACCGTCCCTTCTTCATCAAGGAGAAGGATAGGCCACTATCGGCATCCTGCCTTTCGTGGCATTTGTCCATCCATGGACGGCAGATGAGGGGATTTGATAAATCGCTTGCTCCCTTGGTCAAGTGGGTGGATTACCGTTGTAGGGCCGAATTCATTCGGCCGATTCGGTGGTCGAATCAATTCGACCCTACATTTCTGCTGACAGCAATGAACTCCGAAACTTGAGTCAGAAGACAGAGGACAGAAGAGAGTTGACTGAATGGGATCGTTGCAAATTCCAAAAGGTTCCCGTTTCTTACATTCTATATTCTGACTCCTGACATTTTCTACGTCTGCAGTGGGATGATGGCATCCGGGCCGCAGGTCTTGGGGCAGAGGTCGCAGCCGGTGCAGGCGGCGCTGTCGATGCGCACGAAGGCCAGCTCTTTCTCCTTGCCGTTGGGTTTCACCACGGTTTCTCTGCGGGTGACGTAGATGGCGGGGCAGCCCACGTCCAGGCAGTTCTTGCAGCCAGTGCACTTTTCATCGTCCACGGTGAAGGGGGGCTGTATCCCGTAGAAGTCCACCAGCACACAGGGTTGATTGGTTATGATGACAGAGGGTTCGCCGATTTTCACCTCTTCGCGTAATGCATTGAACAGGTTTGGCAGTTCGTAGGGGTTGACCTCGTGAATCCGCTCTGGCTTCACCCCCAGCGCCTCACATACCTTGCGGAAATCGATTTGGAACGCCTCTTCCCCGTGCAGGTTGCGTCCGCTGGCCGGGTTGTCCTGGCCGCCGGTCATGCCTACCGCCCGGTTGTCCAGCAGCAGGATGGTGACATTACCCTTGTTGTAGGTGATGTCCAGCAGGCCCTGCATGCCCATGTGCATGAAGGTGGAGTCGCCGATTACGGCGATCACCCGCTTGTTCGTGTCCGCCTCCACCCGTCCTTTGTCCAGGCCCAGGGCGACGCCCATCGAGGCGCCCATGCAGACACAGGTGTCGAGCGCATTCCAGGGATGGCCGGCCCCCAGGGTATAACAGCCGATGTCACCGGAGATGCTGGTGTTTCTGATCTTCGAAAGGCAGTAGTAGATGCCCAGATGGGGACAGGCGACACACATGGTCGGGGGGCGGGGAAACAGATTGCTTCCGGCAGCCGGCTCCAGCTTTGCCTCGGGTGCCTGTTTCGGGCGTGGTGCCGGCTCTGCCTCTGCTGCAGGGAGGGCCTCACCAAGCAGTTTTGCGATGGCCGGGCGCAGCACGTTGGGTGAGAGCTCACCGATCCGTGGCAATACCTCCTTGCCCAGCACCGTGATGCCGGTGGCCTTGATCTCTGTCTCCAGTAGTGGCTCGACCTCTTCCACCACTACCAGCTGCTCCACGGTACCGGCCAGGGCCCGGATCTTCTCCAGTGGCGGCGGGTAACTGAGCCCCAGTTTGATTACCGGAGCATCCGGGAACGACTCCCGGACGTGCATGAAAGCGGGGCCGGATGTGACGAAACCGATACGCCGGTCCGAACCTTCCTGGATCGGGTTGAGGTCACACTCTTCACTGTATTGGCGGATTCGTTCCTCCCGCTCGTACATCAGGGGGATACGGTGCCGGGCATTGGCCGGAGTCATCACCTGGGTGGCAGGATTCTTCTGGAATCCTTCCGGGTGGATGAACTCCTGGCGTTCGCCCGGGCTCACCACCCCTTTTACATGGCAGATGCGGGTGGTGAGGCGCAGGATGACAATGGTATTGAATCGCTCGGAGAGGTCGAAGGCCGTTCGGGTGAACTGATATGCCTCCTGGGCATCCGATGGCTCCAGTATCGGAACGTGGGCGAAACGGCCCCAGAAACGGGAGTCCTGCTCGTTCTGGGAAGAAGAGAGTCCAACGTCGTCAGCGACCGCGAGCACCAGACCGCCACGGATACCGATCAGGGTTTCGGTCATCAGGGCGTCAGATGCAACGTTGAGCCCGACATGCTTCATGGCGCAGAAGGCCCGGCTGCCGGCCAGGGAGGCGCCAATAGCTATCTCCAGTGACACCTTTTCGTTGATCGACCACTCGGTATACATATCTCCATAGTGGGATGCATATTCCAGTATCTCTGTGGAGGGGGTGCCAGGGTAAGCCGCAGCAACCCGGCAACCTGCCTCCCAGGCGCCTCGTGCGACAGCTTCGTTGCCTGACATGAATTGCCGGTCTGCTGCCGGCAGGGGGTTCACTGCGTTCAATTTCGTCACCTTGCGGTAGTATTCTATCGTTCAAAAAACCAAGTAACCGTTCACCGGGTTAAAAGGCACCTGGCCGCGGATTAATGGTAACTTCTCATGAACCCCGTGCAAACGAGTAGCGTGGATCAAGGAGCGCAGCGACGGATCCACCAACACGACCTAGCCTGGTCTGTCCGCTCCGCTTGATACACCCTACATTATAGATAATTGCCCACACTTATTGAGAAGTTACGATTAATGTGGATAAAACACGGTTTATTATTATTATTTTGGTTGATACATGAAGAGATATCCGTGTTTGATCCGCGGCTGCTTTTTTCGTTCACTCAATATTAGCATCGAATCAGGAATCAGCCCTTGCGGTGGTCAATGACCCGCACCGCCTTACCCTGGGAGCGGGGGACTTCACCCACTCCCTTGAGCACCACTTTGCAGCTGACACCGATGAATTCCTTGATGTCGCGCACCACCTTCCCTGCCACTTTGTCCCGTGCCTCCCGGGATTGCTCCATCAGTGGCGGGCTGGCTTCCACGTTCACCACCATGGTATCCATGCTGCCCTCCCGGAATACCTCGATCTGGTAAAAA
>JAUUYI010000389.1 GCA_030590525.1 Sedimenticola sp.
GGGAATGGCGGAAAAGATTCGTCACGCCGGTGCCATCTTCATGGGGCGCTACACATCGGAGCCGCTGGGTGACTACTGCGCGGGGCCCAATCACGTATTGCCCACCTCCCGCACCGCCCGCTTCTCGTCGCCCCTGGGGGTGTATGATTTCCAGAAGCGCAGCAGCCTGATCATGGTCTCCGAGGAGGGCGCCGTGACCCTCGGGCAGACCGCTGCGATCCTGGCGCGGGGGGAGGGATTGACCGCCCACGCCCGATCGGCGGAGTATCGTTTCCGGAAGTAGGAAATAACAATGGGAGAACGCGCGATGGAAGCCCTGATCGAACGCTGGGTGCGACCGGAAATCAGGGCGCTCTCTGCTTATCACGTGCCTGACGCGGAGGGGCTGATCAAGCTCGATGCCATGGAGAACCCCTACACCTGGCCGGCAGAACTGCGCGACCAGTGGATGCAGCGTCTGCAGGCAGTGGATGTCAACCGCTATCCCCATCCACAGGCCCCTGACCTGTGCGCTGCCCTGCGCAAGGCGATGGATATTCCGGATGCCGCGGGACTGATCCTGGGCAACGGCTCGGATGAGCTGATTCAGATGATCGCCATGACGCTGGGAGGACCCGGGCGGGTACTCCTTTCGGTGGACCCGGGTTTCGTCATGTACCGCATGATCGCAACTTTTCTCGGGATGGAATACGTCGGCGTGCCGCTGCGGAAACGGGACTTTTCCCTGGATCCGGCTCTGCTGCTGGCAGCGATCCGGGAACATGAGCCGGCGGTGATCTTTCTCGCCTATCCCAACAATCCGACCGGTAACCTGTTCAGTGAAGCGGAGTTACTGCAGGTGGTCGAGGCGGCGCCGGGGCTGGTGGTGATCGATGAGGCCTATGCACCCTTCACCGATGCCAGCTTCCTGCCCCTGCTCGGGCGTTACGAAAACCTGCTGGTGATGCGCACCGTATCCAAGATGGGACTGGCCGGACTGCGGCTGGGATTGCTGGTCGGGCCTGCTGCCTGGATCGGCGAGATCGACAAGACCCGCCTCCCTTATAACATCAATATTCTGACCCAGGTGAGCGCCGCATTCGCCCTGGAGCACAAGGCGCTGTTCGATCGCCAGACCCGGGCCATCCGCGAGCAGCGCCAGGTGCTGTTCGCGGCGTTACAGCAGATCGAGGGTGTCGAACCCTACCCGAGCGAGGCCAACTTCATCCTGGTGCGGCTGGCGGACGGCCAGGCACCGGTGGTCCACGCTGGACTGCGTGAGCGGGGCGTACTGGTCAAAAACCTGCACGGTGCGCACCCACTGCTGGACAGCTGCCTGCGGATAACCGTGGGAACACCCCGGGAGAATACCGCTTTCCTGGCTGAGTTGAAGGCAATACTCTGATGAGAGCAACCGCTACGCAAGTGGTGCGCTGTCGCGCAGCAGACTGGAAGAACGATGCGCTTCGTACCCCACATACCCCTTTCTACAGTTCGTGGACGACCAGCTGACCGGTCTCTTCTGATGCCCGCTGAATGGATCTGCTTTCTGCCTTTATTTCTGATCCAATTGCTTGATTGCCCTCGTGGCAAGGGTGATCTCCAGGGCCGTTTCCAGGCGGATCACCCGTTCGGTCAGAACCTCGATTCTTGACTGCTGCTCCTTTATCATACCCGCCAGCCGTTCCACCTTGTCATCCATGCGGATCACCC
>JAUUYI010000069.1 GCA_030590525.1 Sedimenticola sp.
CGATGATGGTGACACCGTCCCTGACGACAACCTTGCCCGGTTCTGTCAGGGCACAGTTGCCGCCCTGCTCCGCGGCCAGATCCACGATGACACTGCCGTCCTGCATGGATTCCACCATCCCGGCGGTGATCAGTTCCGGGGCCGGCTTACCGGGGATCAAGGCGGTGGTGATGATGATGTCCACCTCCATCGCCTGCTGGGCAAACAGTGCCATCTCCGCCTTGATGAACTCTTTGCTCATCACCTTGGCGTAACCGCCGCTGCCGCCCCCCTCCTCTTCGAACTCCAGTTCCAGAAATTCTGCGCCCATGCTCTCCACCTGCTCCTTGACCTCGGGGCGGGTGTCGAAGGCGCGTACCACGGCGCCAAGGGAGCCGGCGGCGCCGACGGCTGCCAGACCGGCGACGCCGGCCCCGATCACCATCACCTTGGCCGGCGGCACCTTGCCGGCGGCTGTCACCTGGCCGGTGAAGAAACGGCCAAACTGGTTGGCTGCCTCCACTACCGCCCGGTAACCTGCAATATTGGCCATGGAACTGAGGGCATCCAGTTTCTGGGCACGGGATATGCGGGGTACGCTGTCCATGGCCAGGATCGTGGCCTTGCGCGCTGCCAGTCGTTCCAGCAGCTCCGGGTTCTGGGCCGGCCAGATATGGGAGATCAGGTAGCCCCCTGCCCGCAGCAACTCCGTCTCGTCAACGCAGAGTGTCGTATTATTCTCCGGTGCGCGTACCTTGAGGACGATATCGGACTCTGACCACAGCTTGCGGGTGTCATCGACCACCGTCGCCCCCGCTTCCCGGTAGGCATCGTCGGAAAAGTGGGCCGCGTCGCCAGCGCCGCGCTCAATCGCGACAGTGAAGCCGAGCTTCAATAGCTGCTGTACCGATTCAGGTGTGGCCGCGACCCGACGCTCGCCGCTGTGAATCTCTTTTGGAATACCAATATTCATGGACATCTGCTGTCTATCCTTGAGCATTATGGAATACAGAATGAAAAAGCTGGAGGAGCTTCATGAGCCCTGGGCGATCCTAAATTCTGACTTCTGACTTTGAAACCTGCTTCAGCTGAAATTCGGGGTGGCGTCTCAATAAATCCAGGCAAGCGACGAAAATGCAGCCATTTTCACGGAGTTATTGAGAAGTTACAATCCAGGCCCCGGCAGAGGCCGCGCTCCTCAGGGAGCGTTATAGCATTCTTTTAAGGGACGCTCACTAAAATTAAAGCGTGATATTCATGATTTTCTGCATTCGTGATGCAGGGCTGCGACGCTGCCGTTACCCGGTTTTTCTGGACAGGGAAAGGCCTGAAGTGGAGAATCGGAACCGGGAGAGACCATCCCCCCTCTGCATAAACCAAGAAAATTCAGGCAGATAGGTATATGCAGGGTAACTTCTCAAAAAGCTGGGGCATAATGTGTAGGATGTGGTGAGCTTGCGAACCGCATCATCCGCGGATTTCCCAACTGATGCGGGTTCGTGCCTCACCACATCCTACATGGACTCTCAAAGAGTCGCACGGGGTTATTGAGAAGCAACCCACGCCGCTGCGCGGCCACAAATCAGAGAATAACAAAGTCAAGCAGTTACGATTATCTTAAATTCAAAATTTGCGTAGGATGGGCAAAGGCGCGAAGCGCCGTGCCCATCACCGGGGCAGGCACTGCGGCTTTTGATGGGCACGCTGCGCTTTGCCCATCCTACGATTGAGAGAATAACGAAATCAATCAGTTACGATTATGTTATTCATGGGTTACTATAAAATCAACGAGGTTTCCCGCTGCCGATAGAGTATCGGATAGAGCGCAAATGAGTGAGAAAACCGAAAATCTGGTCAAAGTCACCATTGATGGCAAGGAGATCCTGGCGCCGGGCAAACTCTCCACCATTCAGGCGCTGTGGCATGCCGGTTACCCACGGGTGAAGAGCGTCGGCTGCCTGGAGGGGGTCTGCGGCTCCTGCCGGATCATGGCACGCCGTGCCGGGAGTACCGAGGTTACCATGGAGCTGGGTTGTCAGACCCTGATAGAAGAGGGCATGGAGGTCAGTTTCCTGGTCTTTCCCACCCCGAGCCACCACACTTACGAACTGGGGGAGATACGCAACTCGTGGGAGGTTCAGGCGCATTTCAGCCGCATCTTTCCAGAAGCAGATCATTGCCGAAACTGTCACGGCTGCACTGTCTCCTGCCCCAAAGGCATCCAGGTTGAACGGGGTGTGGAGCTGGCCGTCAAGGGGCGCTTCAGGGAGGCAGGTGAACTCTTCGTGGAGTGCGTCATGTGTAATTTCTGCATGACCGCCTGCCCTGAATTCATCGCCCCTAATCATGTAGGTATCTTTGCCCGTCGGGTGACCGCCTATTTTCATATCCGTCCCTCTAATCTGATCAATCGGCTGGAGAAGCTGCGCCGGGGCGAACTCCAGATCAGGGACCAGTGATGGCGATGCAGGGCATCCCCTACAGCGAGGCGCTGCGGAATTACTCTGTAAAGACGTTCCGGGAACCGGCCGGGGAGGTGCAGGAGCCGGAGCAACTGCTGCGGAGTTTTCACCCGGATTACTACCCGGGTACAACCGTGACCCTCCGGGTGGGAGTGAACCGGGGGGACGCGTGTCACCACCAGTTGGCGGAAGTACTGCAGGCAGATGCACGCATCGATGAGGCGGACCTGGCGGGCGCCGCGATCAGGGAGACGGATGTGCTGGTGATCGGTGGCGGCGGGGCGGGCTGTGCCGCGGCACTGGTCGCTGCCAGGGCGGGTGCCCGGGTCATCCTGACCACCAAGCTGCGGCTGGGGGACAGCAATACGGTGATGGCAGAGGGGGGGATACAGGCCTCCATTGAAAAGGACGACACCCCCCAGATGCACCTGGATGATACCCTGCGGGCCGGCCATTACCGTTCCGACCGGCGATTGGTTGCGCGCATGGTGGCGGATGGGCCGGATGTGATCCGCTGGCTGATACAGCAGGGGATGCAGTTCGATCTGGACAAATATGGGGACATCCTGCTGCGCCGTGCCGGTGGCACCAGCGCCAATCGGGTCGCCTACTACCGGGACTATACCGGCCTGGAGATGATGCGGGTGCTGCGGGAGTCGGTGACCAACAGCAATATCGAGGTGTTGGACTACAGCCCGGCGGTGGAGTTGCTCTCCAACGAGGAGGGGCACTGCGGCGGTGCGGTCATCTCCTCGCTGAAGGATTATAGCTACACCCTGGTCAAGGCGAAGGCGGTAATCGTTGCGACCGGGGGTATCGGGCGTATGCATATCAACGGTTTTCCCACCTCCAACCACTTCGGGGCCACCGGTGACGGTCTGGTGCTGGCCTATCGCCTCGGGGCCGGGTTGCGGGACCTGGACTCTTTTCAGTATCACCCCTCTGGCCTGACCTGGCCCCAGCACCTGGCCGGTACCCTGATTACCGAGGGGGTTCGCTCTGCCGGAGCCTACATACTGAATGGCCAGGGTGAACGTTTCGTGGATGAACTCGAGACCCGTGACCTGGTCTCCTCCGCCATCCTGCGCGAGTGCGCCGAGGGGCGTGGGGTCGAGGTTGGGGACGATATACGGGGTGTCTGGCTCGATACACCGGGGTTGGAGCTGCGTAATCCGGGTACGCTTGCTGCCCGCTTTCCCAAACTGATTCAACTGGGGAAGAGAAGTGGTATCGATCTGTACCATCAGCCGCTGTTGATCTATCCCACCCTGCATTACCAGAACGGCGGGGTTGTGATCGATGAGAACGGTTGCTCCAGCGTGCCACGGCTCTACTGCGTGGGTGAGGTGAGCGGCGGTATCCATGGCAAGAACCGGATCATGGGTAACTCCCTGCTGGAGATCATCAGTTTCGGCCGCCGCGCTGGCGCCCATGCGGCGGAGAAGAGCCATCGGCGGGGGCACAAAAAGGTCTCTATCGAGCATGTCAGTAACCTGCGGCGAGAGCTGACCCTGGCTGAGATGCCGATGGAGAAACAGGGGCCTGCACTGTTCCCTGAGTGTGCCAAATTCGAAAACGACTCGGATTATGACGGCTTGCGCAGAAATCGGAAGGGGCGCCCATGAAACCCTTGAATCAGGTACTGCTGCACCCGGACAACCGGGTGGGTGTCGATTTCAAACGCTGGCAGCGGCATGGCGGCGGCCAGGGGCTCGAAGTCGCGCTGCTCGAGGAGCCTGAGAGCCTGATCGGGATGATCAGAGATGCGGGTCTGCGGGGATTGGGGGGAAGTGGTTTTCCTACCTTCAGGAAATGGGAGTTCGTTGCCGCCGAGCGGGATACGGTGGAAAAATATCTGATCTGTAATGGCAATGAAGATGAGCCGGGGACTTTCAAGGACTGCATCCTGCTGGAGGAGACGCCGTTTCAGGTGATCGAGGGGGCAACCATCGCCGCCCTGGCAACCGGTGTCAGCCGTGTCGTCTTCTACATCAATCCGGATCAGGAGAAATCCCTGGACGCCATGATCCGGGCGGTGGAGGAGTGGGAGTCGACGGATCTCTACTTCGCGGTATCGAAGAAGATGAAGCGCCCGCTCAGTTATCTGGTGAAGGCCAGTGCCGGTCACTACATCGGTGGAGAAGAGACGGCAGCCATCGAATCGGTGGAGGGAAAGTTCCCCTTCCCCCGTGGCAAGCCACCGTTCCCTGCCCGCTCCGGGGTGCATGGCTATCCGACGCTGATAAACAATATTGAGACCCTGGCCAACGTCCCCCACATCATCTGCAACGGGCCGACATGGTTTCGCGAACTGGGGTTGGGCGAGGCCTGTGGCACCAAGATCTACTGCCTCAGCGGGGATGAGCTCTATCCCGGCGCCAATGAGCTGCCGAAGGGGACGCCTCTGGTCGAGCTGATCCAGACGTATGGCGGGGGTATGCTGCTCGGGAAGGGGTTGAAGGCGGTATTTACCGGGGGGCCATCCAACACCATCCTCACCCCTCAGGACCTGGACGTGCATCTGGATTTTGATTCGGTGCAGGAACGCCGTTCCAGTCTGGGTACCGGCGCCATGATCGTAGTCTCCGAGGGGACCGGTATTGTCAAGCGTGTGACAGAGTATGTGGATTTCTTTGCCGCCTCTTCCTGTGGTCAATGCCCACCATGCAAGACCGGCACCTACTATATATCCATGCTGCTGGGGAAAATCGATACCGGTGAGGGCACCCAGGCCGACCTCGACTCCCTGGTCAATCTGTGCCGGATACTCCCGGGCGCCGGCCGCTGCCACCTGCTCGACGGCGCGGTTAAGGTGCTGGAGAGTTCGCTTTACCATTTCATGGACGAGTATCGGCGCTCGATCTGTAACTGAAGTCGGAGCATGCTCGCCCTTGACCTTTCCCCTGCCACAAGACCACAATCAGCCAAGTAGGTCGGGCACGGTTTTTGTGCCCGACATTTTTTCTTTATCGTTATCCGCCGAATGGGAGTCCCCCGCTGTTGACAAGTGATACCGAGCCGTTGGTGAAAATCCGTGGACTGCGCTTCTTTCGTGGGGAGCGTGCTATCTTTGACGGGGTGGACATCGACATCACCCGGGGCAGCATCACAGCCATCATGGGCCCCAGTGGTACCGGTAAGACCACACTGCTGAAGCTTATCAGTGGGCAGCTCCGCCCCCAGGGGGGCACGATTGAGGTGAATGGCCAGAACATTCACCAGTTGAGCCGCAGGGCGCTCTATCGGCTGCGAATCCGCATGGGTATGCTGTTTCAGAGTGGCGCGCTGTTGACCGATGTCAGCGTCTTCGACAATGTAGCCTATCCGTTGCAGGAGCACGCCCATCTGCCACCCTCCATGATCCGAAAGCTGGTGATGCTGAAGCTGGAGGCGGTCGGACTGCGCGGCGCCCGGGACCTGATGCCCAGTGCGCTCTCCGGCGGCATGGCCCGGCGGGTGGCCCTGGCAAGGGCGATTGCCCTGGACCCGATGATGATCATGTATGACGAGCCATTCACCGGGCAGGACCCGATATCGCTGGGCGTGCTGGTACAGCTCATCCGCGCCCTCAACGATGCCAGCCGACTGACCAGTATCATCGTTTCCCACGACGTTCAGGAGACCACTGAGATAGCCGACTACATCTATGTCATATCCGATGGCCGGGTGATCGATCATGGTCCCCCGGATGCGATGATGCACTCCGATGCGCCCTGGACCGGTCAGTTCATGCGCGGTCTGGCCAATGGCCCGGTCCCCTTCCACTATCCCGCCCCCGGGCTGGAACAGGATCTCCTGGGGGCGTGATGGCTGTTTTGCGACATAGTGGTGTTAAGGTTCGGGCATGCTAGAGCAGCTGGCAAGGCTCGGGCGAGTCGGAATCTCTATCCTGGCCCATATCGGCCGCGGCAATATCCTGCTGTTCCATATTCTCGGTGGTATTGGCGATATCGTCGTTCGCCCCCGGTTGCTGATCCAACAGCTCTACTCCGTGGGGGTGCTGTCGATGCTGATCATCAGCGTCTCCGGCACCTTCGTTGGTATGGTGCTGGCGCTCCAGGGGTACTACACCCTGTCCCAGTTTGGGGCAGAGCAGTCCCTGGGTGTGGTGGTTGCGGCCTCTCTGGTGCGAGAGTTGGGACCGGTGGTGGCGGCACTGCTGTTTGCCGGTCGGGCAGGCTCCGCACTGACGGCAGAGATCGGCCTGATGAAGGCGACAGAGCAGCTTTCGGGTCTGGAGATGATGGCAGTGGATCCAATCAGGCGCATCCTGACGCCGCGTTTCCTCGCCGGTGTTATCTCCATGCCACTGCTGGCCGCTCTGTTCAGTGCCCTGGGAATAATGGGCGGTTACTTCGTGGGGGTCGGGCTGCTGGGGGTGGATGACGGCGCTTTCTGGTCACAGATGCAGTCCAAGATCGATCTGCACGAAGATATCTATAACGGCGTGATCAAGAGTTTCGTTTTTGGCTGGATCTGCAGCTGGATTGCACTGTTTCAGGGATATGATGCGGTGCCCACCTCGGAGGGGGTGAGTCGGGCTACCACCCGGACCGTGGTACATTCGTCACTGGCAGTACTGGGGATAGATTTTATATTGACCGCACTGATGTTCGGGGGCTGACAAGAGAGCGATATGGCAAATAAAAGATCGATTGAGATAATGGTAGGGGTCTTCATCGCCGTCGGGCTGGTTGCCCTTTTCTTTCTCTCGATGAAGGTAAGCAACCTGAGCAGCATGGCCGGTGGTGAAGGTTATCCGGTGATCGCACGCTTCGACAATATTGGCAGCCTCAAGGTGAGGTCGCCGGTCACTATGGCGGGGGTTCGAATCGGCCGGGTCAGTGCCATCGACTTCGACTTGGAGGTCTATGATGCCGTGGTGACTATGAGTGTCGATTCCCGGTACAACACCATTCCTGACGATACCTTCGCCAAGATATTCACTGCCGGCCTGCTCGGAGAGCAGTACATCGGGCTGGATCCGGGGGGGAGTGAGCACTACCTGAAGGCAGGTGACCAGATTCAGCTGACCCAATCGGCGCTGGTGCTGGAAGAGATCATCGGGCAGTTTCTGTTCAGCAAGGCAGAGGAGGGTAGTAGTGAGTAGATGGTTTCCGTCCCTGCGGGTGGGGGTTCTGGTGCTGTGCATCGGCATGCCGATGCACAGCACAGCAGAGACGCAGGCTGTGGGTCAGAAACCTTTGGAGATGATCAAGGAGACGGCGGACCGGGTGCTGGCGGAGCTCTCCTACCGTAAGGATGACCTGACCAGGAACCCTGGAAAAATCTACGGGCTGGTGGATGAGATCGTCCTGCCCCGGTTCGATTTCTATCGCATGTCCCGGCTGGTGCTGGGTAAATACTGGCGTCGCGCCACAGACCCGGAACAGGCCAATTTCATCCGCGAGTTCCGGGAACTGCTGGTGCGCACCTATGCCACGGCCCTGCTCAGCTATTCGGGCCAGAAGATTGTGTATCTGCCGATGCACTTCTCCCCCGGGGCGACAAAGGTGAAGGTGGCTACCCAGGTCAAAGAGCCTGGCTCGCCGCCGATCCCAATCAATTACAGTCTCTATCTCGACGAAAAGGGGGAGTGGATGGTCTACGATGTCGTCATCGATGGGGTCAGCCTGGTCTCAAACTACCGCAGCAGCTTCAGTTCCCAGATCCGGCGCTACAAGATGTCGGGGTTGATCCAGAGGCTGGCTGACCGCAACCGCCGGAGCAGGGATGGCTAAGGCGGGTATCACGGCGGGTGGTGATGGGGTACTGCGGGTTGCTGGCGACGTAACCTTTGCTACCGCGGCAACGCTGCTCGAGCAGGGGGATGCCCTGCTCAAAGGCGACCGGACGCTGGTCATAGATCTCGAGCAGGCAGGCAATTGTGATAGCGCCGGCGTGGCGCTGCTGCTGGAGTGGATGGAGCGAGCCCGGGTAAAGGGGGTTGAGATCCGCTACCGCAATATCCCCGCCGCCCTGCTGGATATCGCCCGGCTCAGTAATGTCGACCCGCTGCTGCCGCTGGCGGACGGGTGAAGGCCCTGTGAACGCTCCACCTCTGAAAACGGTTGAATTTCATGGTGTTGCCCTCTTTGTCTCATCGTAGGATGGGCAAAGCGGGGCGTGCCCATCAAAATCCGAGGTGCCAATCCCGGTGATGGGCACGGCGCTTCGCGCCTTTGCCCATCCTACGCAATGGTTGCA
>JAUUYI010000172.1 GCA_030590525.1 Sedimenticola sp.
AAATACCCCAAGGCCGCCGAAGAGCCGGCTTCTTACGTTCCGGAAGGTCCGGTGGACATTGTCGAGCGCTCGCATCCTGACCTCGGCAAGCTGGGGGTGTTCTGGCACACCCAGGGTAGCGGCAAGTCCTATTCGATGGCCTTCTTCACCGAAAAGGTGCGGCGGAGCGTGCCGGGCAACTTCACCTTCGTGCTGATGACCGACCGCAACGACCTCGATAGCCAGATCTACAAGACCTTCGTCGGTTGCGGCGTGGCGGCTTTCGCCTACGCCGAGCGCCACGACAATATCGAGGCGGCCTACAAGAAGCTTACCGAACGGCGCGACACGGCGGACGTGACCGAACTGCTCAAGGAGCTGCACCGCATCGTCAACGAAGCGATCCGCGCCCAGACGCCGGGTGACGACCAGAACGAGGGGCTGACCTTCGACCTGAGCCAAATCGACCTGGAGAAGCTCCACGATGAGTTTGCGAAGAAGGTCAGGCGCAAGGCCACGGCGTTGCAGGACATCCGGGAGATCGTCGAGCAGAAGCTGGCTGAGATGCTCAGGCGTAATCCGATGCGCATGGACTATTACAAGCGCTACCAGGAGATCGTCGCCGACTACAATCGGGAAAAAGACCGCGCTACTATCGAGGAAACTTTTGCAAAGCTGGTCGACCTGGTTGACAGCCTGGACGAAGAGCAGCAACGGGCAGCCAAGGAAGGGTTGAATGAAGACGAACTCGCCCTGTTCGACCTGCTGAAGAAGGAGAAACTCGGCAAAGCAGAGCGAGAGAAGGTGAAGGTGGCGAGCCAGTCACTGTTGGCCTCACTGCACGAACTCCTGGCACCGCTGGAACGCTGGACCGAGAAGGAGCAAACTCAGGCCGAAGTCGAAACCTTCATCCTGGACAACCTCTACATGCACCTGCCGTCTCCACCGTTTACGGAAGAGGATAAGCAGGTGGCGGCGAAGACAGTGTATCAGCATGTATGGCGACAGGCGGTGAGCAGTGGTTTCGAGGCGGCGGCTGGGTGAATGTCTCATGGGCGATTTGACCTCAGCCGACGAGCAAACTAAATTTCTCACTACAACAACTACAATTACGCTAACGATGAGCCCAAAGGAGATTGCATGCTGAGACCCGGAGACCCGGCACCGGAGTTCGAACTGCCCGATGCAGACCTGGAGATGATGACCTCGGGGGATTTCAAGGGAAAAGTTAACCTTGTGCTCTATTTCTATCCCAAGGACGACACCCCTGGCTGCACCCTGGAGGCGATCGAGTTTTCGGATCTGCTGGGGGAGTTCCACGCGCTTGACACAGATGTGGTCGGAGTGAGCAGGGACAACTGCCTCAGTCATGGAGATTTCCGGGACAAGCAGGGTCTCGGTACCCGCCTGCTGGCAGATATCGACGGGGTGCTGTGCCAGGCTTACGGCGTGTGGCGGGAAAAGGAGGCCCATGGGGTGAAACGCATGGGTATACTCCGCTCCAGCTTCATTATCGACAAGCAGGGTACGCTGCGCCACCTCCTCTATGACGTAAAACCCAAAGGGCACGCGGCACAGGTCCTGGAACTGGTCAGGGAACTCTATATTCTTAAATTAACTGCCAAATAACCCGGTCGGTTCCTGGAACGCCATGAAACTCCGTACCCAAATCCTGCTGTTCTTTCTGCTGTTCGCCCTGACGCCGCTGATCACAGCAGTGCTGCTCAACCTGCCACTGGTACTGGAGCGGATGGAGCTGTTCTACCACAAGGCTTACCTGCAGAACCTGCGTGTCGACTTCCGGGACCTGGACCAGCACCTGGCCTCACGCAATGAGATGGTGCGACTGCTGGCGAAACTCCCAGAGCCTGGCACCCCGCTGGAAGAACACGAACAGCAGGATGGAAAGAGCATCGAACTGGCCCGGACCCGGTATGCCCAGTGGATCAACAGGAACCTGAAAGATCAACTGGACATCTTTCAGATCGTATTTTTCAATCATGAGGGAGAGGAGCGCTTCTGGTTGGAACGGGACAAGACGACTCAGGAGTGGCAGCCCACTCCGGGGCGCCCTGCCCGACCAGAAAATAGCTTTATCCTCAGCGGCGTCAATGGTAAACCCGGACAGGTACTGGTTACCCCGATCAGCCTGGCCCCGGAGGCAGGAACGATCGATCCCCGCCGATTCATGACCCTGAGACTGATCAGCCCCATCGAGGGCCCCACTGGAAGAGAGTCCACCGGCGCAGTCATGATCAGCATCGATGTGGGCGGTATTGCGCGCTACTACAGCAACACCCTCTGGGTGGGCAGTGACGGCCAGTTCCTCGAGCACGCGGGCGCTCAGGCCCCCAAGGGTGATGCCTTCGACCGCTATCCGGGGCTGGAGGGGCTGTTCGCCAAAGGGAAACCAGTCCTCTGGGAGGGTGATGGACAGCAGCTCATGTGGGTTCCGATGTTCCTCACTGAACATTCAGGCCCCCTGTGGGTGGGACGTCAGGTCGATCCATCGCCCATCATCCAGTTCCGCAATGCCTTGACCCTGCGGGTACTGTCGATCGTCTTCGCGCTCTCCCTCGCCGTCTGGTTTGCCGCCCGCTGGGTGGCCCGACGGGCTGACCGGCTGAGCCACGAACTGCTGAATCGGCTGCAGCGGGTATTGCAGGACGAAGAGCTCGTCACCTTCAACTGGCAACGCCCCCATGAGCTGAAACAGCTGGGTGAGAGGCTGTCACGGCTGGCGGCAGAGCACAACCAGAACACCCGTAACCTGAGGGCACACGCCCGGAAACTGGAAGAATCGAACCGTTACAAGTCTGAATTTCTGGCCAATGTCAGTCATGAGCTGCGCACCCCTCT
Source organism: Sedimenticola sp. (assembly GCA_030590525.1). GTDB lineage: Bacteria > Pseudomonadota > Gammaproteobacteria > Chromatiales > Chromatiaceae > JAUXBK01. The sequence goes on from JAUUYI010000172.1 coordinate 2,839, forward strand.
CAACTCCATCCTGCTGCTTTCCAAACTGCTGGCTGACAAGAGCAGCGGGCTATCCCCGGAGCAGACCAAACAAGCACAGGTGATTCACGAAGCGGGGGCGGATCTCCGGTCCCTGATCGACAACATCCTGGACCTGTCCCGCATCGAAGCCCAGCGCACCACCTTCCACCTGGAGTGGATCGATCTGCCGGGCCTGTTGCAGGACCTGGTGGAGCTGACCCACCCCCAGTTCGATGCCAAAGAGCTCCCCCTGAAACTGAAATTTGACGACGATGCCCCTCGGCGCGCCTGGTCTGACCCGGACAAGATACGCCAGATCATCAAGAATTTTCTCTCCAATGCCGTGAAGTTCACCGACCGGGGCGGCGTCACTCTGCAGCTCGGCAACGCGGGTGACTCTCCACTCTGCCCCGGTGCAATCCGCATCAGTGTACTGGATACGGGCATCGGCATTCCCGTTTCCCAGCAGGGGCACATCTTCGAGGCCTTTCGGCAGGCGGATGGATCCACCAGCCGACGCTACGGAGGCACCGGCCTGGGGCTCACCATCAGCCAGCAACTGAGCCAGTTACTGGGGGGCTGTATCGAACTGGAGAGCACAGAGGGCAAGGGCTCGCGCTTCTCCCTTCTGCTCCCGCTGGAGCTGAAACGGGCTGAGCCAGAGGATGCATCTCCCACGGCCGGGGATGGCGCCTCCGACACCCATCCACAACGGCTGGCAACCACCAAACTCCCTCTAACCAGCGACCATCCCGGCGCTGCCATACCCGTGCCGGAACCAGAGGAGGCGGGAGAGATCCAGGGTCACAGGGTGCTGCTGGTGGACAACGACGTGCGCAATCTGCTGTCACTGACCCCGGCGCTGGAATCCTGGGGTCTCGATGTGACGGCGGCGGGAGACGGCCACGAAGCGATGGAAGTACTGGAGGAGGAAGAGTTCTCAGTCGTGCTGATGGACCTCATGATGCCGAAAATGGACGGCTATGATACGATTAGGCGTATTCGCAGCCAGCCACGGCTCAGGGACCTTTCGATCATTGCCCTGACTGCAAAAACCGGAGAGGTGGAGAGGGAGGCCTGTCTGGAGGCGGGCGCTGACGACTTTCTCTCCAAGCCTGTGGACCTCCAGGAATTGAAACTGACCATAGCCCGGCATCTGCCGCTCATACAGGTATGAAACGTTACTCCGGCTTCAAGCTCCTGATCGTCGATGATCACGAGCACAACCTCTTTACCCTGCGCGCCCTGATTCAAAAGCACATGGATGCGCAGATACTGGAGGCCACCTCCGGTCAACAGGCACTGGATATCGCCATCAAAGAGCCCGGTATCGACCTGATCATTCTGGATGTACAGATGCCGGAAATGGATGGCTTTCAGACTGCGTCCATGCTCAAGATCCGCAAAAAGAGCCGGGGCATCCCCATTATATTCCTCACTGCCGCCTTCAAGACCCAGGAGTTTCAACAGAAGGGTTACGAGGTGGGTGGTGCTGATTATCTTCTGAAGCCCATCGACGACAATCAACTGATCAACAAGATCAGTACCTATTTCCGTCTGATCGAAAAAGAGCGGGGACTGAACCAGGTACTGGAACAGAAGGTCGCGGAACGTACTGCCGAGCTGGACCAGGCGAAGATGCACCTGGAAAACATAATCCGGAATATGGGCGAGGCCCTGCTGATACTCGATCCGGAAGGCAGGATCAAAGATGCCAATCCTGCCGCCTGCCAGATGCTGGGCTACCCTGAGGAGGGATTGAAGGAACTCTCCATCGGCGATGTCTTCGAGGAGAAGGAGGACGAGCAGGCGGGAGCCTTTATGGGTACCTGGCTGGAGGCATTGATACGTGTTGGCGTCCTGAGCAAGATAGAAGCACGTTTCATCGCACGGGACGGTCGCCGGGTGCCAATACTCTTTTCGCGCACCGCATTGAAAGACAGTCAGGGGATGATTACCGATATCATCTGTATCGCAAAAGATATGACCGGCTATGTCCGCGAAAGTGACCCATCAGCGATGGCAGCGGCAACCAGCAATTCTCTTTAGGGCTCCTTAGGGCTCCGCTTAGAGCAACGCGCCATCAGCAGTAGCAGGAGTAGAGCATGACCGAATCAACCCATTCCCCCGAACCCAATGAGGATACCGTCCTCACCGCAAATGCGCTCAAGGCGATGGCCCATCCGTTGCGCTGGAAGATTCTCTGTTCCCTCGGTGATTCAGAACTCTCGGTGGGGGAGATCGTGGAACGAACCGGAACTTCACAAAGCAACATATCCCAGCACCTGGAACAGTTGCGCAACAAGAATATCGTGGTCTCACGCAAGGAGGCCAACCGGATCTACTATCGGATCCGCAACGAGCAGTTACTCACGCTCATCGGCACCATGCGCACCGTGCTCTGCCCCGCCAACCTGGATGACCGCTACCCCCGGGACAATTAGTACTCCAACAGGGTTATATTGATGGACTCAGAGCCCCCCAAATGCGTCCATGCAAGGCGCCGTCCGCAGACAATGGCTCGCCCTTATCAAGGACGGCAACGC
>JAUUYI010000072.1 GCA_030590525.1 Sedimenticola sp.
GATGAGCGTACAGGCATCAATGAGAGGGGAAGAGGGGAAGATGACGACCACTTATGCAGGCTTCGACCGGCTGCGACGGGAGCTCCAACAGGAGATCATTGGTCAGGAGGCCCTGGTTGAGCGGCTTTTGATCGCGCTGCTGGCGGATGGCCATCTGCTGGTCGAGGGCGCGCCCGGGCTGGCCAAGACCAAGGCCATCAAAGAGCTGGCGGCCCGCCTGGAGGGGGATTTTCATCGCCTCCAGTTCACCCCGGATCTGCTTCCCGGTGACCTGACGGGCACCGAGGTATTCCGGCCTCAGACCGGGGCATTCGAGTTCCAGCAGGGACCCGTGTTCCACAATCTGGTGCTTGCGGATGAGGTCAATCGGGCACCGGCCAAGGTGCAGTCCGCCCTGCTGGAGGCGATGGGCGAACACCAGGTGACGGTGGGTCAGACCACTTACCTGCTGCCGCGGCCGTTTCTGGTGATGGCGACCCAGAATCCGATCGAGCAGGAGGGGACCTATCCGCTGCCGGAGGCACAGCTGGACCGTTTTCTGATGCATGTGCGCATCGGCTACCCACGGGTTGAGAGCGAAAAAGCGATACTGGAGCTGGCCCGGCGCCAGGCGCTGGATGGTTACTCCAAACCAGTCCAGGTGGCGCAGGTGGTCAGCCGGGAGCAGGTGTTGGCGGCCCAGGCCGAGGTGCTGGAGATACACATGGCAGCCCCGGTGGAAGAGTATCTGGTGCAGCTGCTGCTGGCCAGCCGGGATCCCTCACCCTATGGGGAGCAGCTGGCACGCTGGGTCAGCTTCGGTGCAAGCCCTCGGGGTACTATCGCCCTCGATCGTTGCGCTCGTGCCCACGCCTGGCTCCAGGGGCGGGACTATGTATCACCGGAGGATGTGCAGGCGGTGGTTCATGACACCCTGCGTCACCGTATCCTGATCTCCTTCGAAGCAGAGGCAGAGGGAGTGACATCGGATGTTTTCATCGACCAGTTGCTGCAGCGGGTGCCGGTCTCCTGATAATGAAAGCGCTGTTCAAAAGGTTTCAGGCGAAAAAGGCGACCTCTGACAACCGCGGTGTGTCAGTGGAGAAGAGAACGAATGCGGGTGTCGTACGCCCGGACAGCGACGAACTGATCGCCCTGCGCCGGCAGGCGAAGGGGCTCAGGCTGGCCGGTCGGCGGTACGCGTCCAGTGTACTCGCCGGCGCTCACGGTTCCCGTTTCCGCGGCCGGGGGATGGACTACCAGGAGTCTCGTGCCTATCAGGCCGGAGATGACATACGCAATATGGACTGGCGGGTCACTGCGCGCGCCGGGCACCCCTATACCAAGCTTTACCAGGAGGAGCGGGAGCGGCCCGTCGTACTGTTGCTCGATCTGAGCCCGAGCATGTTCTTCGGGACACGGGGTGCCTTCAAGTCAGTGGTGGCCGCCCGCCTGGCCGCCCTGATCGGCTGGGTTACGGTGGCCCATGGAGATCGTATCGGGGCCCTGCTGTTCAACAGTCACCATGTTGAGGTGCCGCCCCAGGGTGGGCGCCGAGGGGTGCTGAGGCTGATCCGCCAGCTGGTGGCGGCTACCGATCCGGTTGCGGGAATGCAGGCGGAGCCCCATCCGGATCGTCTTGGCAATGCCTTGCAGCGCCTGCGCCGAGTGGCGCGCCCCGGAAGCCTGGTATTCATCATCAGCGACTTCTATGCCATGGACGAAGAGACCGGTAAGCAGCTGTTGCATTTGCGCCGGCACAGCGATCTGGCGGCAATCCAGATCGTGGACCCGCTGGAGCTGACCCCGCCTCCGGCGGGACGCTATGGTGTGACCGACGGGCGCCGCAGCGGGTTGCTGGATACCCGCTCCAGCCGGCGTCGCCATGAATACATCGCCTGGTTCGAGGCCCATCACCGGTCGGTGCGGGAGCTCACTCGCCGGCGGGGCATCCCTCTGTTGCAGCTCTCCACCAGCGACGACCTGGTGGAGCGGTTACGCAGTTTCCTGGGCAATCCACGGGTCTCCTCAGCGCACGAAACCGAGGGGGCGGCGGCATGAACCCTGCGGCCGGACCGGTATTACAACTGCGGGATGTGCATGCGCCACCCGTCCCGGGGCTCTGGCCACCGGCACCGGGCTGGTGGGTACTGGCCGGGTTGCTCCTGGTGCTTCTGGCGTGGGCTGCCATGACGCTCACCCGCCGCTACCGGCTGCAGCGTCGCCGGCGGCGTATTCTGCAGGAGCTGGAGAGCGTGGGGCAGTCGTTCGACCCGGAAAGAGCGCCCCGGTTTCTGATGGATGTATCGACACTGCTGCGGCGATTGGCGATCGACCGCTACTCGCGTCGGCGGGTGGCATCCCTGACCGGCAGGGCGTGGCTCGAATTCCTGGATGAGACCGGTGGCGAGGGGCGCTTCGTGCAGGGTGAAGGGGAGGCCCTTGCCGAAGGTCCTTATCAGAATCTGACCAAGTTGGAGCCGGAGCCCCTCCTGGCGCTGGCAAGGGCATGGATTGAGAAAAACAGCGGAGCATGAGATGAACCTGGAAATTGCCTGGCCCTGGTTGGTTGCCTCCCTGCCACTGCCGCTACTGGTCGCCTGGCTCACCCCCAGGGCCAGCGCTGCCCCGTCAGCAGCGCTACGCATTCCCTTTTTCGAGGCCCTGCAGGGGCGGGTGCTGGAGGGGGACCGGAAACCCCCGCGGATCCGCCTGCTGCTGGCTGCTCTGGCCTGGCTGCTGCTGGTGACCGCTGCGACCAGGCCTCAATTCATTGGTGAACCGATCACGCTGCCGGTCAGTGGCCGGGATCTGATGTTGGCAGTGGATATCTCAGGCAGTATGGAGGCGGATGATATGCGCCTGGGCGATCAGCCGGTCAGCCGCCTGATGGCGGTCAAGGCGGTTGCCGGCCAGTTCATCGAACAGCGCCAGGGTGATCGCATCGGTCTCATTCTGTTTGGTCGGCAGGCCTATCTGCAGGTGCCTCTCACCTTTGACCGGGATACGGTGCGCACCCTGCTGTACGAGGCGGTTATCGGTCTTGCCGGCAAGGAGACGGCGATTGGCGATGCCATCGGCCTGGCGGTGAAACGGCTGCGGAACCAGGCCCAGGAAAATCGGGTATTGATCCTGCTTACGGACGGCGCCAACACGGCTGGCGCAGTCGACCCCCTGAAAGCGACGGATCTCGCCGCGCAGGAGGGGATACGCATTTACACCATCGGTGTCGGGGGTGACGGGCGTCTGGTGCAGGGGTTGTTTGGTCCCCGGCGTGTCCGCGCCTCGGATCTGGACGAAGCCACCCTGAAGGCGATTGCCCGCAACACCGGAGGGCGTTATTTCCGTGCCCGGGATACGGCTGATCTGCAACAGATATACGGGCTGCTGGATAAGCTGGAGCCGGCGGCGGAGGAGGAGGAGAGTTTTCGGCCGGTGGACGAACTCTACCTGTGGCCGCTGTCGGCCGCGCTCCTCATCAGTGTGTTGCTGGCGCTCTCTGCTGCCGGCCTGATCCCGGGGCTGGAGGAGCGGGAGGCCCGGCATGCCTGAGCATTTCCACTTTCTGCAACCCGTCTGGTTGCTGGCGCTGCTCCCCCTGGGGCTGTTGCTGTGGCTGTTGCGCCACCCCGGAGGTGGTGTCAACCCCTGGCGCCGGGTGGTGGATGAGGCGTTGCTTGCGGTGCTGTTGCTGCAGCAGGGAGGCCGCTCCGGCCGAATGCCCGTGTGGCTGCTGACCGCCGGCTGGCTGCTGGCGGTGCTGGCCCTGGCTAACCCGGTCTGGGAACGGCAGCCCCAGCCGGTGTTTCAGACCCGGGATGCCCGGGTAGTAGTGCTCGACCTCTCCCGTTCCATGAACACACCGGATCTCAAACCCTCCCGTCTGTCCCAGGCCCGCTTCAAGGTGGCGGGTATCCTGGAACGAGAGCGCGAGGGTGTCACCGGACTGGTGGTGTTTGCCGGCGATGCCTTCGTCGTGACGCCACTCACGCGTGATACGGAGACCATCTCCAGTATGCTCAAGGCGCTGGACCCGGAGATCATGCCGGTGCAGGGGAGCCGTGCCGACCTGGGCCTGCGCAGAGCTGGAGAGCTGTTGAAACAGGCGGGCGTGAGGCACGGTGAGGTGCTGCTGATCGCCGATGGCTACGATGGCACGCGGGCAGGGGATGTGGCCCGGGCGTTGCGCAAGGCGGGTCATATGGTCTCGGTGCTGGGAGTCGGCACCCCGGAGGGGGCGCCGCTTCCGGCGAAAGGGGGGGGCGTGGTGCGCGACGCCCGGGGTAAGGTGGTGATGACCAGGCTGGATGTGGTTGCCATGCAGCGCCTGGCACGGGCAGGTGGTGGCCACTACGCCACCCTGAGCAGCAGTGATCGAGACCTGCAACAGGTGCTTTCGGAGGGTTTGCCGGTGGATCTCGATCAGGAGATTGAGCGGGTCGATCTGGAGACAGAGAGCTGGAAAGAGCGGGGCCCGGTGCTGGTCCTGCTGCTGCTGCCGTTGGCGGCACTGGCCTTCCGCCGGGGATGGCTGCTCACGCTGCTCTTGTTGGGGGTGATCGGATTGCCCCCCCAGCCCGCCATGGCCTTCAGCTGGGACGCCCTGTGGCAGCGCACTGACCAGCAAGCCCACGCGGCCTTGGAAGCCGGCGATCTCCCGCGCGCCTCTGAACTGGCGAAAGATCCTTTGCGGCGGGGAACGGCCGAGTATCGCAAGGGGGACTATCAGGCCGCCCTGGATGCCTTCGATCAGGCCGGTGAGGGCGCGGAAGCGGCCTACGACAGGGGCAATGCACTGGCCCGGGTCGGGCGCCATGAGGAGGCAGTGGCAGCGTATGACAAGGCGCTGGAGCAGGTACCGGATATGGCGGATGCCCGCTTCAATCGTGAGCAGGTGAGGAAGCTGTTGGAGCAGAAGCAGGAACAACAGGAAGAAAAGCAGGAAAAAAAGGAAAAAAAGGAACAACGGGAACAACAGGGTCAGGAAGGCCAGGAAGGCCAGGAGGGTCAGGAAAGCCAGGAAGGCCAGGAGGGTCAGGAGGGTCAGGAGGGTCAGGAGGGTCAGGAGAGTCAGCAGGGCCAGCAGGGCCAGTCAGGTGAGCGGGGTCAGAAAGAGCCGAAGGATCAACAGGATCACAGGACGGCTGGAGAAGATGGTAGTGGAGAGCGCCAGAACGATGAAAATCAGTTTGCCCGGGCCGCTGAAGCGGCGGGCAGAGAACCGGAGGAGAGTGGGACCGGGCAAGCGTCACCGGGCGCTGCTGAAGAGCAGATGGAGGAGTCTTTCCAGGGTCAGATGAGCGGCCCCGGCAGCGACCAGGCCCAGGCCCTGACAAGCGAAGAGCAGATGGCGGCGGAACAGTGGCTGCGACGTATCCCGGACGACCCCGGTGGGCTGCTACGGCGCAAGTTCCGCTATCAGTATGGACAGCGTCCACCCAGTGCCGGGGCGGGCAGCGATCAACCGTGGTAAGGGCGACAGAGTTCCCAAACAGAGAGTATATGGCTTTCAGTGGAGCAATAGCGTATGAATCATCAAACGATAAAAAAGATTGCCGTGACCGCCTGGGCCATGTTGCTGCTGATCCTGATGGTGGCCCAAACTGCCGGGGCGGTGGTACAGGCCACGCTTGACCAGGACACGGTGTATGCGGGGGAGCCGTTTACCCTTACCCTCTCGATCGAAGGGGTGGAGCAGGGCAGTGAGCCCGATTTCTCTCCATTGGAGCAGGGATTTCGGATCCTCGGCAGCAGCACCAGTCAGCAGATCCGGATCATCAATGGCCGCCGCTCGGACAAGACCCTGTGGCTGGTGCAACTGGAGCCGAAACGTCTGGGCCGGATCGAGATACCGGCCCTTGAGATTGGCGGCCAGCAGACCCGTCCGCTGACGGTGACGGTGCAGGAGGTGCCTGAGACCTCGGCTGACCAGGGCGGGTTACCCCTGTTTCTGGAGATAGAGGTGAAGCCAGAGGGGGGAGGTACCTATGTCCAGCAGCAGATCCGTTACCGGGTACGCCTGTTGCTGGCCAGTAACCTGCTGAGCGGCAATCTCAGTGAACCATCGCCAGCAGATGCGGTGGTGGAGCGTCTGGGCGACGAGAGACGCTACCGGGTGGAGCGGGGCGGGCGGGCGTATCAGGTGATAGAACGTAACTATGCGATCTTTCCGGAAAAGAGCGGTGAGTTGCAAATCCCGCCGGTGCGCTTCAGTGGGCGGGTGCAGGATCCCCATTCCGACAGGGGGCGCGCCCGGGGCAGGTCAGGTTCACTGATGGAGCGTTTTTTTGGGGGAGATCCCCTTGCCAACGACCCTTTTTTCCAGAACATGCCGTCGTTCGGCAGCGGTTTTTTTTCGAGTGGAGGGGGCCGGCCAGTGACCCTCCGCAGCAAGGTGAGCGGGCTTACCATCAAGCCGCGGCCGGTTGGATACAGTGGTCGCTACTGGTTGCCCGCGGCCGGGCTCGAGCTGCGGGACAGCTGGGCCGGGGAGCCGCCGGAGTTGCGGGCCGGGGAGCCGGTGACACGCACCATCACCATCGAGGCAAAGGGACTGGAGGGCTCCCAGATCCCCCGGATCGAACTGGTGGCCCCGCCGGGGGTGAGGATTTATCCAGAGCCTCCGGTGGTCGAGAACCGGACCGATGGAAGCTGGGTCTTTGGCCAGAGTCGTCAGAGTTGGACCTACGTCCCCTCCCAGGCGGAGGGGCTGGAGATTGCCGGAGTCGGCCTCACCTGGTGGGATAGCACGGCAGGAGAGGAGCGGGTGGCGCGACTGCCCGCCTGGGAACTGAAGGTGAGGCCGGGTGTGGGTGGGTCGATACCGGCAGTTGTTACACCGTCCGTAGTTGGGAATGGCACACCAGGTGACTCACTGCAGACCCGGCCTGAGCTGGAAGAGGCGCCCCGGCCAGTATGGCTGAGTGAGCGCTGGCCATGGTTGGTGGCGGCAGTGGTGTTGCTGGTGCTCGTTCCGCTTCTATTGTGGCGCCGCCGATCAGTGGTGGGTAGTACGCAGGACGGGCAGGAAAGGAAAACCTCAGCCGTTCTTTCAGTTGGCCCAGGGCGGCGGGAAGCGCTGGTCCACTTGAAGCGGGCCTGTCAGGGGGGTGCTGCCGCCGGGGCAGCAAAGGCACTCCTGGAACTGGGCGCCCTGCGCTGGCCAGAGGACCCGCCGGGCAGCCTGGGTGCCCTGGCAACCAGGCTGGGGCAGGGGGGTGAGCAGGTGCGCCAGCTGGATCGTGCCCTGTATGCCCGGGAAGGCACCGAGTGGGATGGCATGGCTCTGTGGCGAGCGTTTGAGCAGGGTATTCCCGAGCAGGCCAGGTCGCCCGGGAGCGGGAGAGAGAACCCGCTGGACCCGCTCTATCCACAGCGGATATGAGAGGTCCCCCCCGGTTTTTGACGAAATTACCTGGGGTGGGCGCGTTTTTTTGTGGCCACCGAAAAAAATTCGTAACTATTCAGCTCTTTTGTCTCATTGTAGGATGGGCAAAGCGAAGCGTGCCCATCAGGGTCCGCGGTGCCTGCCTCGGTGATGGGCACGGCGCTTCGCGCCTTTGCCCATCCTACGCAACTCTTGAATAACATAATCGTAACTGTTTGACTTTGTTATCCCCTGATTTATGGTCGAGTAGCGGCGTTGGTTGCTATTCAGCATGCCTGGGCCATGTGGGCATAAACGACATGCCCACCCTACGGGGCGCTTACTCGTTCAGTTCGAGGGTCAACTGCCCCTCTTCCACGCGGATGGATGCGACGCCGTCGGCAAAGGATTTCCAGAAACCGGGATCATTTCCGAACTCCTGCACCAGGTCGATATTCTTCAATCCTCCCAGCCAGGCGTTGGGCATAGGAACGCCCATGACAGATAGCCCTTTCAGGCGCACTACCGGACGTTCATCCCGGTAGGCGAACTCGACTCCGGCCCGGACTCGAATGGTCTTGCCCCCGAGTACCGGGAAACCCTCTTCCATCGGTACCAGAATATTGGCGCTGATCAGGTTGTCGGAGAGATCGATGGCGACTTTACGGGCAAGGTCGGTGTTTTTTGCCAGCATACCGTTCAGCTCTCGCTCGCTGAAGCGGACCTGTCGTGAAGCCCCCACTTCACTGTATGGCTCCGGTTTTAAAGTGGTGCCGGTGCCGGTCTGGGGGGCAGGGCTGGGCAGGGGGGGTGGGTCGAGGCGCTCCACCTTGGCTGACAGCACCTGCTGCTCCCCGGCGTCGAGGGTCACCGGCGTAAATTCCGAGGGGAACAGGTAATATTTCACCAGCCAGAGCGTCAGCACCACCGTTGCCAGCATGGCGATCAGCACGATCATCACTACCTGAGGCCATCCGAGTCGTTGTTTTGCGGCAGGCAGTGGGGTATTGAGTTCCATCATCGCGTCCCCTGGTACAAAATAGTTTCCTGATTACCTACATATCTAAGCGGGTTTTCAAGCTATTTTCGCCGTAAATTCTCAATATTTCGGGGCAATTTCGTAGGGGGGATAAGGCGCGCGCACAGAACTTTCGTTTTGCACGATACTTATGCGCGCCGCATCCACCAATGGTCTGACCACATGCCGCA
>JAUUYI010000175.1 GCA_030590525.1 Sedimenticola sp.
ATTATTTGGCGAACACATTATCATGACAGAGATCGCAACAACCAAGATGTCTTCGAAAGGCCAAGTCGTCATTCCTGAGGATATCCGCAAGCGTTTGGGGCTTAGGGCTCGCAATTCGTTGTGGTCGCCGGCAAGGACGCTGTCATACTGAAAACAATCTCTCCGCCTTCGATGGACGAATTTGATAAATTAATTCAGAAAGCCCGTCGACAGGCGCGCGCTGCCGGCATGGAGCGTTCGGATGTCAGGGAAGCGGTCGCCGAGGTACGCGGCCATCGATGAGGTTCGTACTGTACTATGAATGGACTGATCTTAGGCATCTTCTCAATGGCCCATCATGACAAATCCTGCAAGCATCGTATTTGTGAAAGAGACGCACGTGCTGTTGAGAAATAAATGCTACCGTGATTTCAGCAGTAATCGTGAAAACACGATGATTATGGCCGTACACTATCCAAACCATACATTTACTGCGTAGCTAACCACTGGTTAAAATGTGTTTATGAACTATCAAGAACGTATCACAATTGAAGCCGGAAAACGAGGTGGCAGGCCCTGCATTCGGGGGCTGCGCATTACCGTTTACGACGTCTTAGAACAAATGGCGGCAGGTCTCAGTCCGAAGGAATTATTGGAAGACTTCCCCGAATTGCAAGAAGATGATATCAACGCCTGCCTCGCCTTTGCCGCAGACCGCGAACATCGCCTGGCAGGGATCGCCGTTTGATGAAATTACTTCTGGACGAAAACCTGTCCCGAAGGATTTTGCCGTTCCTGGAAATAGATTTTCCTGGCAGCACACAAGTGGCACTAATTGGGATGGAACGAGCCTCAGATGAGGAAATCTGGCACTATGCCAAGAATAATGGATTCTGCATTGTCACCAAAGATGCAGATTTCTACGATCTCAGTCTAGTAAAGGGAGCACCACCCAAGGTTATTTGGCTGAAGAGTGGTAACGTGACAAAGTCCGCTGTTGCGCAAATTCTTCTCACCAACAGGCCCTATATTGAAGAGATGCTAGCAACGATCGACACCACCTGTGTAGAGTTATATTAGCAATAGTGCGTTGAGGGTCCACGAAAAAATAACTCCCTGTTTTCAGCTCGAAAAAAGGGCAGGCCTGGACCCAAAGACCCACCTCAGGAACTCATTCAGGCCATCGTTGAGATGAAGCAACGAAATCCGCGCTACGGTTGCCCAATGATCGCAGGGCAAATCTCAAAGGTGTTCGGCATTAACATCGATAAGGACATAGTCCGACGAGTCCTGGCCAAGTACTACCATCCGGCACCCGATACCGGTGGAGGTCCTTCATGGCTGACTTTCATTGGCCATATGAAAGATAGCCTCTGGAGCGTGGGCCTCTTTGAGATGGACTCGAGTTTAATGCAATAGCGCAGGCCTGACCTCTGTCCTATATCAATCCCCGAAACTGGTCCCGACCCGTTTGGCACTCTCCACCCAGGGGTGGTCCGGTGGCACCAGTTTTTTACGGCCTGCTACCTCTTCCAGTGGCACCGGGACCGCCTCTTCACCGCGGGCCGCCACCATCACCCCGTAGTGTCCCTCAGCGACCAGATCCGCGCAGGCGGTGCCCAGGCGGGTGGCCAGCAGCCGGTCGGCTGCGGAGGGGGTGCCGCCCCGCTGCAGATGGCCCAGAATGGTTACCCGGGACTCGAGGCCGGTCAGCTCTTCCAGCCGCTGGGAGAGCCAGACCGTGTGATTGGCATTGGCTGCCCCGAGGATGGCCAGTTCCTGCTTGGCCTGCTTGCGCGCCTTTTTATCCTCGGCCTTGAGTTTGCGCTCCTCCGCCGCCCGGGTCAGCAGCGCCTGCTCCTTGGGCAGGGCGCCCTCGGCTACTGCGACAATGCTGAAGTTTTTTCCGCTGCGTAACCGCTTGCGAATCGCTTTGGCGACGGTCTCGAGGTCGTAGGGAATCTCCGGCAGCAGGATTACGTCGGCGCCACCGGCGATACCGGAACCCAGCGCCAGCCAGCCGGCCCGGTGCCCCATGATCTCCACCACGATGATGCGATGATGGCTGTGGGCGGTACTGTGCAGCCGGTCGATGGCGTCAGTGGCAATACCCAGCGCGGTATCGAAGCCAAAGGTGGAATCTGTCATCGCCACATCGTTGTCGATGGTCTTGGGCAGGGTGATGATATTCAGGCCTTTCTGCATCAGCTGCAGGGCATTCTTCTGGGTGCCGCCGCCGCCCAGACAGATCAGCGCATCCAGGTGGTTGGCCCGGTAGTTCTCGACGATGGTATCGGTCATGTCCTGCTTTTTACCGCCGAACGTCATCCGGTGGGGTTTGTCCCGGCCGGTACCCAGAATGGTGCCGCCCCTGGTCAGGATGCCGGACAGGACATCCCCGTCCATCCGGGCAGTGCGGTTCTCCACCAGGCCCCGAAATCCGTCTCGAAAACCGATCATCTGCATGCCGTAGTAACCCTGGGCGGCCTTTCCAACCCCGCGGATCGCGGCATTGAGGCCCGGGCTGTCACCACCGGCCGTAAGGATACCGATATGCTTTGTCATGACTGTACTCCCTTCTGCTGTCACAGTGTCTCACTTCCCTATGCTCGGCATGAGAAGACGCACCCACGAGAGGGTGGTAGAAAAGAGTAGCATCATGAAAACCTGGATTGCTACCTCATACAGTAATCTTGGACATTAGCAAACGCGCTTCGCCCCAAAAGTGCGGGAATCCTCTTATAGTCCTGATATGATATGGTGCTTGCGATTGTAACTTCTCAATAAGTCCAGGAAAGAATCTAAAATGTAGGGTGTATCAAGCGGAGCGGATACACCAAGCTAGGTCGCGTTGGTGGATCCGTTTGCCCCGGGTTATTGAGAAGTTACTTGCGATTATCCCAGTGGCCTGAAAATACAGTAATTCCTTCCTGACGATGCGAGAGACGAGCGTTAAAGCTGCCGCGATCCAGATGGCAACGGGTCCCAATGTCAGCGCCAACCTGCTGGAAGCGGAAAGGCTGGTGTCGGAAGCGGTGGACAACGGCGCCGGACTGGTGGTGCTGCCGGAAAATTTTGCCTTCAAGGGCAAGCTGGAGCGGGACATCTGCGCCCTGCGGGAAGCCGACCGGGACGGTCCGCTGCAGGGCTTTTTGAGTCAACTGGCAAAACGGCATGGCATCTGGCTGGTGGGCGGCACTATCCCCCTGGAGGCCCATGACAACAGCAAGGTACGTGCGGCCTGCATCGTCTATGACGATAAAGGAAACCGGGTGGCCCGTTACGACAAGATCCACCTGTTCGACGTCAATCTGGTGGAAGCCGATGAACGTTATATCGAATCGGATACGATTGAGCCCGGCGAAGAGCCGCTGGTGGTAGACTCCCCTTTCGGTCGTCTCGGCATCGCCATCTGCTACGACCTGCGTTTTCCGGAGCTGTTCCGAAATCTGCTGGACCAGGGGATGGAAGTGATCTGCCTCCCCGCCGCTTTCACTGCCATCACTGGCAAGGCACACTGGGAGATCCTGGTGCGGGCGCGTGCCATCGAGAATCTGAGCTACGTGGTGGCGGCTGCCCAGGGAGGATTTCACATCGACGGTCGCGAGACCCATGGACACAGCATGATCGTGGATCCCTGGGGCACGGTGCTCTCCCAGGTTCCCCGGGGCACCGGCTCTGTCTGCTGTAGCCTTGACCTCTCCTATCTGAGCAGCACCCGGCGTAATTTCCCGACCATCAACCACCGTAAACTGACCTGCAGGTGAGCCGCTGACCATCTGCCAGCCCGAGACCCCGCATCCGCTGTGCTTGAAAACACCGCTGAGAGCCCAATCTGTTGCAGACACACTGCGCCACCCAATAGAGAGCCTATGCCCAACACGATCGACATCGCCCGCAACACCCTGCTAGCCCCTGCCGACCTGAAAGAGAGTGACCTGGAGCGGGTAATGGACCAGTTACTGGCCAACAGTATCGATATGGCGGACATCTACTTCCAGGCCAGCCGGCTCGAGTCCTGGGTGCTCGAGGATGGCATCATTCGCGAAGGCAATCACAACATTGAGCAGGGGGTTGGAGTACGGGCGGTCAGCGGCGAAAAATCCGGTTTCGCCTATACCGAGGAGATCCATCTGCCGGACCTGCTGGAAGCGGGTCGAACCGCCCGCGCCATCGCCCGGAGCGGTAGTCAGGGCAGTATACGGGTACAGGGGGTCACCAACCGCCATCAGCTCTACCAGCCGATCAATCCGCTGCAGAGTATGACCGAGCAGGAGAAGATTGAACTGCTGCGGCGAGTGGATGCCGAGGCGAGGGCGGCGGATGCCCGGGTCACCCAGGTGATCGCAAGCCTGGTGGCGGCTCACGATGTAATACTGATGGCGGGCAGCGATGGCACCCTCACCAGTGATGTGCGGCCGCTGGTGCGTTGTAACGTTCACGTCATCGTGGAGCAGGGAGCGAAGCGCGAGCAGGGCTCCAGCGGGGGTGGCGCGCGGGAGACATTCCAGTTCTTTCTGGACCAGGATCGGGCCCTCGGCTACGCCCGGGAGGCGGTGCGCCAGGCGCTGGTAAATCTGGAGGCCGAGGATGCCCCCGCCGGCAGCATGCCGGTGGTGCTGGGCCCGGGTTGGCCGGGTGTGCTGCTGCACGAGGCGATCGGTCACGGACTGGAGGGAGACTTCAACCGTAAGGGTACCTCCGCCTTCTCCGGTCGCATCGGCGAACGCGTGGCGGCGAAGGGTTGCACGGTAGTCGATGACGGCACGCTGCCTGGTCGTCGGGGCTCACTCAATGTAGACGACGAGGGTACTCCCAGCCAGCGCACGGTGCTGATCGAGGACGGTATACTCAAAGGTTACCTGCAGGACCGGCTCAACGCCCGTCTCACCGGCAGCGCGCCTACCGGTAACGGGCGCCGCGAGTCCTACGCCTGCCTGCCACTGCCGCGCATGACCAATACCTATATGCTGGCCGGCGAGCACGAGCCGGAAGAGATCATCGCTTCCGTGGAGAGAGGGCTATATGCGGTGAACTTCGGTGGTGGTCAGGTAGATATCACCTCCGGCAAGTTCGTCTTCTCCGCCAGTGAGGCCTACCTTATCGAGAACGGTAAGGTCACCAGGCCAGTGAAAGGCGCGACCCTGATCGGCAATGGCCCGGACGTATTGACCCGGGTGAGTATGATCGGCAACGATCTGCAACTCGATGCCGGTGTCGGCACCTGTGGCAAAGAGGGGCAGAGCGTCCCGGTCGGCGTCGGGCAACCGACCCTGAAGATCGATGATCTGACCGTTGGCGGTACGGCTTGAAAGGCAGGGCCAAGGACTTAAAAGCAGGACCCAGGACCCAGGACCCAGGACCCA
>JAUUYI010000382.1 GCA_030590525.1 Sedimenticola sp.
ATCGCAGCTACCGTCCTCGACCGGTGGGGGGCACTCAGGGGCTTGCGCCCAGCGCCTGGAGCCGGGTACATGAGCAGTGGGGAGCTACCCAGTTTCAACGCCGGTTTCACAAGAAGAACCGCCGCTGGATGACGGAACGGGACTACGCTGCCTGGCTGGCAGTGCGTAGTATCGGTGAAGCGGCTACCCGTACTTCGAGTTCTGATCCAGACAAGATCCACAGGCACCTGTTAAGCGAGGAATTCAAGCTGGCGGCATTCAAGGGGGTCCCGGTTTCCTATCGCGAGTGGAACGGGCAACTGCGGCAACCGTTGCTGCTTGCATCATCGCGAATGGTGGTTTCGGTATCACCACAGAAAGGATTTCTGCATCAGTTTTCCACCCTGGATACGCTGGGCTACGATCGCCCTGAAACGGCTTGTAACAAGTGATGAAAATAACATTGAGGGGTAAAGTAAGTATGCGAGCCTTTTTCTCCCGGCGATCCCGGATCGGCCGATATTCAGCAGCCACTCTGTTCATCGCGTGCTGGCTGTCGGTCAGCACCGGAGCGCATGCCTATACGATTTATGTGTCCAGTGAAAAGGACAACACCATAACCGTGGTCGATGGCGAGACCTACCAGGTGTTAAAGACGGTCACTGTCGGCGAACGGCCGCGGGGCATCGCCTTGGGCGAAGAGAATAAGGTGTTGTATGTCTGCACCAGCGATGCTGATCATATCGAGGTGCTGGATCTGGAAACCCTGAAAGTTACCCATACCCTGCCATCGGGACCGGACCCGGAGTTGCTGGTACTCGGGCCCGAGGAGCGGATGCTCTACGTCGCCAACGAAGATGACAACATGGTAACGGTGATCGATACGCAGACCCGTGAAAAGGTAGTAGAGATACAGGTTGGGGTGGAGCCGGAAGGCATGGGGATCAGCCCCGATGGCAACTGGTTGGTCAATACCTCGGAAACAACCAATATGGCCCACTTCATCAACCTGAAGACACGGCAGGTGGAGGATAGTGTGCTGGTGGACCAGCGGCCGCGAGTGGCCCAGTTCACCAACGATGGCCGGCAGGTCTGGGTCTCGTCTGAGATTGGCGGTACGGTGAGCGTAATCGACGTGGCAAGCCGGAAGGTGTTGAAGAAGATCAGCTTTCAGATTCCGGGTATCCGCAAGGAGTCTATCCAGCCCGTGGGTATCAAACTCAGCAAGGATGGTGAGCGTGCATTCGTCGCCCTGGGGCCGGCCGCCCGGGTGGCGGTCGTCGATACGGCATCCCTGGAGGTGCAGAAGTATCTGCTGGTTGGACAGCGGGTCTGGAACCTGGCATTTTCGCCGGACGAAAGGTGGATGTTCACCACCAATGGAGTGAGCAACGACATGTCGGTGATAGATCTGGAGCGGTTGAGAACTGTAAAATCTGTTCAGGTGGGGCGCATGCCCTGGGGAGTGGTCGTTCGTCCATGAGCGATGTTGCCCTGGAGCTGGCGGGAGTCAGTTTTTCTTATGGTCGGCGCAAGGTCCTGCTGGATGTTACCTTTGCCCTCGCCCCCGGTGAGTTTTGCGTACTGCTCGGCATCAACGGGGCCGGGAAGACAACGCTTTTCTCTCTCATTACCCGACTGTTTGTGTGCAAAGGGGGGGGCATTCTTATCTATGGGCACAACCTGCGTCATCGCAGTCTCGAAGCCCTGGCCAAGCTGGGCGTCGTATTTCAGCAACCTACCT
Organism: Sedimenticola sp.; assembly: GCA_030590525.1. Lineage (GTDB taxonomy): Bacteria > Pseudomonadota > Gammaproteobacteria > Chromatiales > Chromatiaceae > JAUXBK01. The sequence goes on from JAUUYI010000382.1 coordinate 1,724, forward strand.
TGGATCTCGATCTGACATTGTTACAGAATCTCAGATATCACTGCGCCCTGCAGGGCCTCGACCCGAGAAGTATGCAGCAGCCGATCGAGCAAGCGCTCATCGACATCGGACTCGAGGATCGGGCCGGTGATAAAGTCAGGCAACTGAGTGGCGGGCAGCGCCGGCGTGTGGAACTTGCCCGGGCGCTGCTTCATCGGCCGCGTCTGTTGCTGGCGGATGAACCCACCGTCGGGCTCGATATCCACAGCCGACAGGCCATTCTTCAGCAGGTTCGTGAACGTTGC
>JAUUYI010000158.1 GCA_030590525.1 Sedimenticola sp.
GATTTTCGGGGGTGTCGGGCAGGCAGTAACCAAGGGGATTTATCGGCTTCCGGGATTAACCAGACTGGAATCAGGGGTGCCGATTTGGGATCGGTCCGTGGCGATGAAGTCGAAGGATCGTCATGGCACTTACCAAATATTGGTCTCAGCCATAACAATCCACAACTACCGGATCAGGTATCAGTTGTTAAGGCCCTCTTCCTCTCTCAGTTTGCGTATGGCTTCCAACCCGAGCCCCGTGGTCTCTGCAATCTCGTTATCCTGCAATTTACCCAATAGCTTGAGGGCTACCTGCAGCTTGCCTTCTTCACGGCCTTCTTCACGGCCCTCTTCACGGCCCTCTTCATGACCTTGTTCCATTCCCAGCTGATAGGAGGGCAGCTTCTGTATATCCACCTGTGTCAACATCTTTTCAACCTCTTTGATAGTCTCCTGCAGTTCCCGGTTCTCCGATAGAATTTCCAGCATGCCGATATAGCGACGGAAACCGCTCTCATCATCCTTTAACAGCTTTTTCAAGCGTGTCAGTATGTAGTGTACAACATCTTTGGCTGGCCGGTTTTTGAAATCACACAAGATGGCCAGCACCAGGGCATCCGGAGTATCCTGCTTCAAGAGCGCCTCACAATCGATCTGACGCATGTCCAGTATCCGGTAGTGGTAGCGAAGCCCCAGTTCATCGATGCCATCAGGCATGGTGAGCCGCTCCTTGCCGATATAGATCAAGTACTGATGCAGGGGTTCCCCCTTCCAGCTCAGGCGGATATCGGTGTGGTAGCGCAACATGCGCAGGGGTATCTTCGTATCGTTGCTGTTCTGGATCTCGATATGCAGCAGATAGGTGTCATGTGTCTCTGAATCCTGAACCCGGGCCACCAGATCGGCCCGGCGATCTTCGATGCGCTGCTTTTCTGTCTCCAATAATTCAAGACTCTCCGGATCTATATCCAATTTCAGTAGGATGGTTGCCAGATCTACTGCGATACGTTTGATCGCATCTTTGCTGATGATGTCTTTCTTGCCCATCATTGAAGAATAACATGGGCGTCTGGATAGGACATCGCCCCCCTCCTCGACCATTCGTGGAACCCCACGGTGCGCACGGCTACCGCCGCGCACCCTACGAAACTTCAATCTTCAGATAGTTATGACGCCACCTTTTAACAGCTGGTGTATAATTTTCAGCATGTCCGCCGTTCACATAGCCCAACGACTTCGCGCGTTTTTTGATTCTCATCACGATGAGATGGTGTGTGCCTACCTGTATGGAAGTCAGGCGCGAAACCAGTCCAACCGTCACAGCGATGTTGACATCGCCATCCTCTTGAAGAAAATGCCGCCACCCACCCTGGACGGAATCGGGCTCGATCTCGCTGCGAAGATCGAAGCGACGATTGGAAAACCGGTCGATCTGGTCATTCTCAACCGAGCCCCGGCAGACCTCATTCACCGGATACTGCGGGATGGAATCCTGCTCTACGAGGGCGATCCATCCGCCCGAATCCGCTTCGAGGTAAGGCGCCGTGGAGAGTATTTTGACCTGCTTCCTTATCTCCGCCAGTACCGAAGGTCCAATCGGGAGCAACCGGTGTGACGGATAGAGACCTGATCGAAAAGAGACTGGCATTCATCGAGACCTGCGTGTACCAGCTGCGGGAACTCGCCCATCCGGAACAGATCGAACACGACATCCGGGAGGAGCGCTTCACAGCTCACACATTGCAGATCGCCATCCAGGCGAGCCTGGATATCGCCTCCCATATCGTTTCCGATCGGCGATTAGGGGAGCCAGAGACAAACCGGGAGTTGTTCGATCTGCTCCGTACAGATCAGTGGTTATCGCTGGAACTGGCGAATACCATGCGCAAAATGGCGGGATTCCGAAACATCGTAGTACACGGCTACCAGCACATGGAACCGCTGATACTCCGCGATATTATCGAGAACCGGCTGGGCGATCTCCTCGCCTTCACTGCTGCCATCAGGGTACGACTGGAAGGGTGACAGAGAGGGGGGGGGTAGGGGACGCATTCCCGTTTTCCGGATGATGCTCTTGCAGAGGTTTCCGTTAAACAACGCAGCCCCGAAGGGGCATAACATACCAGCCCAGGGCAACGCCCTGGGAATTGCCATAATCCAGCAATGAGCCCTGTAAGGGCGACACATGAACAGAGCACCAGACTGCACTGAGCGCCCCATGTGGCGCCCTTACAGGGCTAGTTTGGGCACGGTTCCCCAACCCAGGGCGTTGCCCTGGGCTGGTATGTGCGGCCCTTTCAGGGCTATTCGACGACCCGGAAAACAGAATTGCCATAATCCAGCAATGAGCCCTGTAAGGACGACACATGAACGGAGCACCAGACTGCACTGAGCGCCCCATGTGGCGCCCTTACAGGGCTGGTTTGGGCATTGTTCCCCAACCCAGGGCGTTGCCCTGGGCTGGTATGTGCGGCCCTTTCAGGGCTGTTCGACGACCCGGAAAACAGGAATGCGCCCGGGTTGGGGGATCTGTTACCCAACTGATGTGATCAAATCAATCCGTGTTTTATCCGCGTTAATCCGCGGCTGTTTTTTTGTTCGTGAACGCATACCTCAAGGGAGAGGGAATTCAGGCGTTTTGCCAGCGCCCCTTATGTCTCTTATGTCTCATACAACCCGAAAGAGACCACCGCAAAAAAGAGCAGCGTAATCCTCGGGGCATCGAGGGGGCTGTCAAACAATCCGGTTGCAGCCAACCCGATGATTGCCACGACGACAGCGGCTGCGGCGGGCTGTCCTGACTGCCAGGCCGGCCCGGAGAGGTAGATCAAAAGCGCCAACATCAACAGCGTGAGAAGGGTCACACCCAGCCAGCCTTGTTCAAACAGGGCGGATACCCAGAGGTTCTTGACATGCCAGGGAAGGTGCGCGTGGGTCTTGAAGAACCAGTAGTCCCCGCCGCTGCTGAAGGATCCGTTGCTCAGCAACTCATTGCCCTGGGCGTCCCGCAGGCTGACATTGTCCACGTCTACGGTGGCCTGCTTATTGGGGTTATAAAGAAACAGCTCAACCGGCCGTCGACTCAGCCAATTGCCGGTACCAACATCGCCGCTGTTGAATTCCGTATTCAAGTGATGCCACTGATCGTCGCCACCGTCGAAGCGCTGGGATGACCAGCGGCAGCGATGGGAATTCAGCAGGTGCTTTTCACACACAGGGATGCTGATCGTGAGATTCGTTTGCTGGCTCTTTACATCCAGGGCCAACCTGTAGCCGCTGTGACCGGTGACCGGCACCTTCTGGGCCAGATAGAGTGTTTTACCTGGCTGCAGCCTGAGATAGGTGTTGTCGCCCTGTTGTTCAAAATGATACCGGCCCGGGGCTTCACTCCCCGGGTGCCAATCCAGGTAAGCGGCAGGAAAGCGCCCGAAACCCATGCCCAGCGTCTGGTCGACAACCCCATCATCCATCATCCCCACGGCTTCGCTCCAGTGGTCCAGCCGGATTGCAGTGTCCCGCTCCACACTGGCCAGCCGCTTCTGAAAAAAAGCGCCCTGCGTTCCCAGATAGAGCAGCGGCCCCGCGACGGCCACGACCAGCAGGCCCGCATAGAGAGCCGTCAGCCCCCTCCTCCCCCGGGACCGGGTAAGCCCCTTGAGCCAGAACAGGATCAACAGCGCCATCTCCATGATCAGCACGACAAAAGTGGTGCGTGTCACCGTAGAGATCACCAGATAGACGGCCAGAAAAAAAAGAGCCACCCCCCCCAGCAACACCAGGGGCCTGCCACGGCGGACCACCCAATACCCTATAAAAGGCACCAGCAGGGCCAGATAGGCATCCAGATGGGCTCCCCCGGTGTGCATGGTGGAAAAGGTGGCCGTAATGCGATACGGGACAGAAAAATCCAGTAGGTCGGCAAACTGCCAGCGTTCCCGCATACCCACCAGGGCAACCACAATAAACCCCGACAGCAGGCCAGGCACGAACAGGCGCTCCATCAGCCTGGACCCCCTCGGCAACGTCCAGCGCACGAACCCGAGGAAGAGAAACCCCCAAAGGAACCCTTTGCCCACATTCCAGCTGTTGAACTGGCTGAAATAATTATCGAAGCTGTTGATAGCGAGCACGGGAAAGGGCAAGAGCCCTATGAAAAAAGCCGCGATGCAGACGACCGCATAGCCTCCCAGCAGCAGCGCGATCGGCCTTGGTGCCAGGGGGCGGTTAGCCGGGTGAACACCATGGACTAGCGCCCCTGCGAGCGTAACGAGCATGACCAGGTCGAACTCGTCGAGAGAGAGGCGCCCGGTCCATGGCGCCAGATTGAGCACCGGCAACAGCGCGGGTAACGCAAACAACCAGGCATGACGAAAACGCAGCAGGATGAGGAAATAGATGAGCAACCCGGCACCTAGTGCAATCTGCCAGCGGGAAAAACCCCAGACAGCCCAGCCGACCAGCCCCAGAACCGCTACCACCAGGGGTAATCGCAGCCAGATGCCTCGCGCGGAGAACGGCCTGGATACCCCGGGCCCTGCCGGCGGAGAATGCTCCGGCGGCGATAAATGCTCTGGCGGCGACGCGGGCTCTGGCGGCGACACGGGCTCAGGCAGCTTCTCTTGCATGCGCGCGCCAATCCACAACCCGACCCAGGTGCCAATCAACGCATAAACGGCCTCCAGGTAATCCAGGAGTTCAAGCCCGGCACCGGAAAGCGGCGCCACGATCAGAAAAGTGAAGAGAGCGGACAGCAGCCAGCGCTGCAGCGTTACTGCCCTTCCCGCCACGGCGAAGATAAACCCCAACGGCACCCACAGGATGGAGCTCTTGACCAGGTAATAAAACGCATTTCCCATCCCACCCGAGGGCGCGGGAGGGAGTTCCCCAACCCAGGATAACCCGATGCTGAAAGACAACACCCAGAATAGCGCGGTGATTCCCAGGGGGAGTAATAATTGCTGCACTGTTTTTCGGTTATTGGGCATTTTTCTTAGTTGGCATGTAGTTATCAACGATCATCGTAACTGCTCAATAACCCCGTGCGACTCTATAGAGCCCATGTAGGATGTGGTGAGGCACGAACCGCATCAGTTGGGGAATTCGCGAATGATGCGGTTCGCAAGCTCACCACATCCTACACACTATGCCCCGGCTTTTTGAGTAGTTACCGATCATCGATGACTGCACTACCACCCGGTCCCTGAGCACTGATCGAACCCCTTGCCCCCGATGAATCCGTTAATCATACTTGAACGAATAATACTTATTGAAGGCATTTATGAAAACAGTCACCGTAAAAGCCGATCCAGAGTTTGACGCGCTGCTCAGCGGTTTAGCCCGACGGTTGAGTACGACCAAGAGCTGTGTGATTAGAGACGCTGTGCGTAACTATCAGCAGCACCTGGAACGTGAGGCACTGCGGCAGCAGATCCAGGCTGCCTCGCTCAAGACACGCAAGCAGGCACTCGATTCATCGGCTGATTTTGACGCGGCAAACGCCGATGGCCTGTAAACGCGGCGGAATTTACCTGGCCAATTTCAATCCATCAAAAGGTACCGAGCCGGGAAAGATCCGGCCGTGTGTCGTTATGCAAAGCGACCTCCTAAACGAAGCGGGGCATCCCCCGGCCGGTGCGCAGCCGTGCGCACCAAACAAGATTTCGAGTCGCGTAGGGTCTTGAAACCCCTCGCCCCGCATCATGCCCAGTCAGAGCTTACGCCCCAGCTGAAGAGGCCAGCCGGGGTTGATCCCCTCGCCACTGTACGCCCCCACATAACGTCC
>JAUUYI010000048.1 GCA_030590525.1 Sedimenticola sp.
AAATCAGTTTATCGAATGAGGCGAATAGTGGGCCTATTTAACGAATTCGATAAGCTGAGTTGATCGCTCTCCAGGGATTTGCAGCCGATTAGCGTTAAATCCGACAGCCTCCTAGGTCAGCCTCTGCTCCATAACTGCACCTTGCGCTCCAGGGTCTTGCGGGATATTCCAAGTAACCGCGCCGCTGCGGATTTGTTGCCGTCTTCCAGCTCCAGCACTCTGAGAATATGCAGTTTTTCCACCTGAGCCAGCGGCAGCTCCCCGTTCACTTCAGAGGGTTCAGCCGTCGCTTTCGATCCCGCCAGTTCCATCACATACTGGCCGGGAGAACTGCCCAATAACAGACAGCGCTCAATGACATTCTTCAGCTCTCGCACATTGCCAGGCCAGTCATGGGCACACAGACGGGATATCTCTGCCTCATCCAGTGAGAGGGCCTCCACACCGAGTTCAGCGGCCAGGGTGTCAACAAAATGCTTTGCCAGGGTCGGTATGTCATCCAACCGTTCACGCAAAGATGGCATACGGATCAAGAGTACGTTCAACCGGTAATAGAGATCTTCACGGAAGGACCCATTGTGCACCTGCTCCGCAAGATCACGGTTAGTCACCGCAATAATGCGCACATCCACCGGGATTTCACGATTGGAGCCAACCGGCCGGATGCTCCGCTCTTCCAATACCCGCAAAAGATGCGCCTGCATGGAGAGGGGCATCTCTCCAATTTCATCCAGAAACAGGGTTCCGCCATTAGCGTAAGTAAACAGCCCGTCCCGTGCCTGGTGCGCCCCGGTGAAAGCCCCCTTTATATGGCCAAACAGTTCACTTTCCAGCAACTCTGCCGATATGGCCCCACAATTTATTGGAACAAAGCTGCCTGATCGCCCACTCCAGTCATGGAGGGCACGGGCAACCAACTCCTTGCCCGTGCCAGACTCACCCTCGATAAGCACCGTGGATGGCATTGGCGCCACCTGTCGGACCACCTGACAGACATCCTTGATCTTCTCGCAGCTCCCAACGATGCCGGAAAAGTCTAAGTTCTGCTCTGCCTGGGGCTTGCGCCGCAGTACAAAGTCACTACTCCGGCCCTGCTGGCGTTTAAAATAACGCTTGGTCGCAGTCATCAGCTGCTCCATCCGGAAAGGCTTCATAATAAAATCGATGGCGCCCGCCCGCAGGGCTGAAACCGCTTTTTCGAAATCCGCATCCGCCGTCATGAAAATGACACCCATCTGGCCGCTCCGCTCACGGAGCTCCGTCACCCACTCCACACCCGGGCGCCCCGGCAGACATATATCGGCAATAATCAAGTCGAAATAACAGCGTTTATGGAGCGTCTCAGCGGTCTCTGCATCTTCTGCAGTTTCCACCAGACCAAAGTATTTCCGCAACCCGCGCTGGAGAGAATTGCGGATCTCCGGGTCACTGTCTACGATCAGAACCGACGCCATCCGCATAGGAAATATCTCTTCACTCCCCAATCCCCTTGCAAAATTCGCCAACCCATCGGCTCTCGCTCCCATATCATGCTTCTCTTACTTCTACCCTAAAATAGCGGAAGGGTGTATTTCTCTCTCCCTAACGCAGATTGGTACAATTTAACACAATATTCAATGCCACAAGTGGTGTATTTTGTCCATTTTCAGCCATACAACACGCTCACGTGCCGATAGCTCACGGCTTATCCACTCCACTTTTGGCCATATCTGGAAACAACCCCGGCCTTTGCGCCAATATGAAGAATCAATATCCCTATCGAGAGAACCCATGCTGTTCGAAAATGAACTATTGGCATCGATTTTGCTTTTTCCACTAGATGGAGTAAACCCATTGGATGGCATTATCCGCGGGTGCTTCTAACCAATATGATCAACCCAGGGCAGTTTGGACGCTCGGCGCAGGGGGGATAAGCGTAGCGCATCCACCATCCCCGGCGGTGCACAGTGCAGGCAGACCCCATTGGTGGATGCGGCGCGCCTTATCCATTACCCTACGAAAATGGCCTGGATTATTGAGTTACCAGAGAGGCAATCAACATGAGTGATATCAAGAATATTACGGTCTCCAGTCTCGGACAGCCTCCCCAGGCCTGCAGCATGATCCAGTATCCGCTTCCGGTTATTGGATTTTGTGCATTCAGTGGCACCGGCAAAACCACGCTGCTTACACGTCTCGTTCCAATATTGAAGGCAGAGGGGCTACGCATTGGTGTGATTAAACATGCCCACCACCGGTTTGAAATCGACCATAGAAACAAGGACAGTTATCAGCTGCGCAAAGCCGGCGCAGATCAAATACTGGTGGCTTCTCGACGTCGCATGGCACTGGTAACGGAGTTCCCGGAAAACCACCGGGAACCCACCCTGAAACAGGCCTTGGATACCCTTGATCCAAATGCCCTCGACCTGGTACTGGTTGAAGGCTTCAAGCGTGACTGCTTTCCCAAGATCGAGCTGCACCGCCCCAGCCTGGGTACCCCACTGCTGTTCACAAAAGACCACAATATCATCGCGATAGCTACTGACACAGCGCTCTCTTCGACACCGCATCAGTTACCGGTGCTGGATCTGAATCGGGCCGATGAGATTGCACGCTTCATCCTTAACTACGGTTGCCGGAAAACGAAACACGACCCAATTGCAGCCCTCTGCCCTAGGAGGTAGCCATAGGGCCCGCGAAACGTAAGCGCCAAGCTAACCACTCTCCAGGTTCTGAATGAGGAAGGGCGGGCTACCGCGCAAGGCACAAAAGAAAGACCTGCAACATAGCATCCGCTACACTCTTCACCCCGCCACAAACAGATGTAGCGGCGACTTCAGCCGCCATGGGTCTGCGAGAATCAGTAAGTTGGCCTGTAGGAGCGGCTTCAGCCGCTCAACGGATGGGCTGGGCGACTGAAGTCGCCCCTACATCGGCAAAGAACTGGACGGCTAACACGAAGCAATAACTCCCTGAATTTGGGACGTCGAGACGCCCCAAATTCAGGGACTTATTATTTCGCGAGCCCATAGTGCCTTACGGGGGGGATGTCGACTTATGACTGTCTACTCAGGTTGCAAGGAATTCGGACAAAACTCGATATTGCTGGTCACTCTCATCCGTTGGTGAACTATCCTCTGCATCGATGGAGAGGCAAGTTCGTGCCATACGACAGCCCACCGCTGCTTGCCAGGCGATCTTTCCCCTCTCCTGGCGACCCAGCGGTGGGGAAAGGCACGCGGCCGTAGCGCGGGCAATGAAATAGTCGGACTGATCTTTCCAGTCACAGTCGGCACCACACCTGGTATATTTCTCAAGAATAATTTTTTTGATCGCCTTAAAGGCAGCGGCCAACTCGTCTGTAGAAGCCTCAGGGTTACCTGCCACACGTACGGCATGTTCGATCCGTTCATCGCCGCTCAGCGCCAGCACGTTTTCGACGAACCGAACAGCAACCGCACGCTGCCGGGCCGGGTCCAGTTCCGCAAGGTTTTGTCTGAATTCGATGTCACTGCTGATCTTCGTCATGACGATTACTCCGGTTCTCCTGCGCCAGCTATTCAGCCTGCAGTTCTGTCAGGCCCGGCACCCTCCATCCGGGCGATTTCGGACACCCCTGAACATGCCCGGAAGCATAACCCGCCTGTTTCGCGGGAATCAACCCCAGACCAGCCCGACCAGCAATGCCTGACCCAGGAGGCTGTCGAATTTAACGCTAATCGGCTGCAACCGGCGACTGACCGGCTCCAGCCGTCGCCAAAGCACACTGCCCGGCTATCGGGGCCGTCGGGCGCAGGCCTGATCGAAGATCGCCTCCAGGCTTGCATCGACACCGCGCAGCCGGTCGATCACCCGCCGGGCCCAGTCGAAATAGGCCTGCCGGCGCAGCAATGACCATCCGGTTGGCGGAGAATTCGCGATATCCCGAAGATTGGCGGTCTTGTCCGCCAGCTTGACCCGCTTCGCCTCCACGCTGGCCTGCGCGGCGTTCTCGATCTGCATGCGCTTCCGCTCAGACTTGATCAGGCCTTTGTCATCGGTCACTTCCAGTACGATGTCACAGATCCGCTGGCCGAACAGCGCCTGCAACTCTTCCGGGGTAGTCTCTGTGTCTTCGATGGTATCGTGCAGCAGGGCTGCACAGAGGGTTGCGCTATCCGTGACATCCCCTTCGTTCACCAGTATATCCACCAGCGCGATGGGGTGATTGATATAGGGGGAGGCCTGCCTGTCCTTCCTTCGCTGATCCCGGTGCTTGCTGGCCGCGAAAGCGAGTGCCTTCAGGAACAGCTGCATATCCACTCTGCTTGTATCGTTCCCCATCACACCTCCTGCTTCGATTTCGACAGATAAGTCTGAATCTTTCACAAATTTGCACCGAACTTGCTTGTCTCCTGCTCCCACAAGGAATATTTTCTCGGCAGCTGCTCCATGCGTTGCTCTACCTCCTGCATCTGACCTCCATGGATGGAGGAAATGCAGAAGGATTGCAGGAGCAATCCCTGCCAAGCAGTCGTCAGTCAACCGTAATCGCCGATACGCCAAGGGCGCACTTCCGTTTTCCGGGCCGTCGAACAGCCCTGAAAGGGCCACACATACCAGCCCAGGGCAACGCCCTGGGTTGGGGAACACCCCACCAAACCAGCCCTGAAAGGGCGATACATGGGGCGCTCAGTGTAAGTTTGGTCCTCCGTTCATGTGTCGCCCTTACAGGGCTCATTGCTGGACTATGACGATGCCCAGGGCGTTGCCCTGGGCTGGTATGTTATGCCCCTTTGGGGCTGCGTTGTTCAAGGGCAACCTCTGCAAGACCATTATCAGGAAAACGGGAATGCGCCCTACGCCATTCCTTCGAAAATTTCCTTGTGAAACCAACATCCGAAGCGATCTCGACACAGATTTACGAAATCTTCCGGTTAGAAATATCACACCTTCGCATAGTATCCCAGCTGGTGTTTTTTCAACGCAAAAAAAACCCCGCTTCGATCGCGGGGTCCCAAAGAGCACAATATCTCTGTTATTGGCCGGATCCAATCACTCACCAGCCGGTTGCCGGATCAACCAGGGTGTAGCGTAAACCCGTCGACATCGCCGCACAACAATGATCGACAGGGGTGGGATCAGGCCCAGCCATAAACCACCATACGGTAAGAGTCCGGATCTGCTTCCCGCATTCCGGCCAGCGCCTCTCCGTAGCGTGCTGACAACACCTCACCCACCTGCTCATCGATCTTTTCCGGGTCTTCAAAGAACTCCTGATAATCCAGCCCGCCCGGGACTTCACCGTCCGTCGCTTCCACCTTCGCACACTGCAGATCAAACATGGTTTTGCTCTCCCATTTCCTGGTTAAGGAGCAGCAAGTCATGTGCCATAATCCATCTATTAGATGTTATTCAAAGGGTTATGAAAAAACAGAGCATATCAAGGCGAGAATTCTTTTCCGAAGTGTCAATTTTTCTGACACGGGGGGGTATTTTTCGAGTAGACCCTCGGCGGCTGAAGCCGCCCCTACGGGGTTTCAACGGCCTGAACGGCCAAGCCAAGTAGGTCGGGCACGGTTTTTGTGCCCGACATTTTTTCTGGCGGGTGGCTTTGGGAAATGACGTCGGGCATAAACAGCATGCCCGACCTACTCCCTTTTTTCCTAGTACCTAGTACCTGTCTTTTTTCTCGTACCTAAATTTCCGTATTGAGCGCCTGCTTGATTGCTTCTGCAACCTCATCGGCGCCCATCTCGACCTTATCGTCCTTTTCCGCCTCCGCGGCCAGCTCTTCGAGGCGGCGGCGGCGGCGTTCGTTGTGATAGGAGAGCCCGGTGCCGGCGGGAATCAACCGCCCCACGATCACGTTCTCTTTAAGCCCCAGCAACCCATCACTGGAGCCACGCACAGAGGCTTCAGTCAATACCCTTGTGGTCTCCTGGAAGGAAGCAGCTGAGATAAACGATTCGGTCGCCAGTGACGCCTTGGTGATACCCAGCAATAGCGGCTCCCATAGAGCAGGCTGTTTGCCTTCCGCCACCATCCGCTCACCGATCTCTATCACCCGGGCCTTCTCAACCTGTTCGCCACGCAACAGCCGCGTGTCGCCGGCGGCGGTCACCTCAACTTTGCGCAACATCTGGCGAATAATCACCTCTATGTGCTTATCGTTGATCTTCACGCCCTGCAGCCGATAGACATCCTGTATCTCCTTGACCAGGTAGGATGCCAGCGCGGTGACCCCTTTCAATCTCAGGATGTCATGGGTATTGAGCTCACCTTCCGAAATGACCTCCCCCTTCTCCACCTGCTCGCCCTCAAACACGTTGACGTGGCGCCATTTCGGAATGAGCTCTTCGTGCTGCTCGCCGTCTGCATCCGTGATCACCAGGCGCTGCTTGCCCTTGGTATCCTTGCCAAAACTCACCGTACCCGTTGCCTCGGCCAGGATTGCCGGGTCTTTTGGCTTACGCGCCTCAAACAGGTCGGCAACTCGTGGCAGACCACCCGTGATGTCACGTGTCTTGGAAGACTCCTGTGGCAGGCGCGCCAGCGTATCACCCACCTGCACATCGGCACCATCGGTCACGATGATGATAGCGCTGGCGGTCAGATAGTAGTGGGCCGGAATATCAGTACCGGCAATGTTGAGATCATTGCCCTCCTCGTCCACCAGCTTCAACATCGGACGCATATCCTTGCCGGCCGACGGACGCTGCTTGGGATCCATTACCTCCAGTGATGTCAGGCCGGTCACATCGTCCACCTGACTCTGTACCGTCACGCCATCGATGAAATCAACGAACTGGATCCGGCCCGCAACCTCGGTGATAACCGGATGAGTATGGGGATCCCAGTTGGCCACCATCTGGCCACCCTCCACCCTTTCATTTTCCGACACCAGGATATTGGCACCATAAGGCACCTTGTAGCGCTCTTTCTCACGACCCACGTCATCCAGCACCGTCAGTTCACCGGAACGGGAAACTGCCACCAGTTTGCCACTATGGTGCTGCACCGTCTTGATGTTGTGCAGGTGCGCCGTACCGGTGGTCTTCACGTCGATGCTATTGACCGCCGCCGCCCTGGATGCGGCACCACCGATATGGAAGGTACGCATGGTGAGCTGGGTACCCGGCTCACCAATGGACTGGGCCGCGATCACCCCGACCGCCTCACCGATATTGGCCCTGTGACCACGGGCCAGGTCGCGACCATAACACATGGAGCAGACGCCGACTTTGGCCTTGCAGGTGATCGGGGAACGCACCCTGACGTGATCGACGCCATCTTTCTCCAGGAGTTCCATCCAATCTTCGTCCAGCAGTGTCCCCAGTTCACAGATCACCTCATCCGTGCCGGGTCGGAGAACATCCTCCACCGTCACACGTCCGAGTATCCGCTCCCGCAGGGGCTCCACCACATCCCCACCTTCGATGATGGGGTTCATCTGCAGGCCGTCATCAGTGCCGCAATCCGGCTCCAGCACCACCATGTCCTGGGCCACGTCCACCAGGCGGCGGGTAAGATAACCCGAGTTGGCCGTCTTCAGTGCCGTATCCGCGAGACCCTTGCGGGCGCCATGGGTGGAGATAAAGTACTGCAGCACGTCCAGCCCTTCACGGAAGTTGGCCGTGATAGGTGTCTCGATGATGGAGCCATCCGGTTTTGCCATCAGACCACGCATTCCGGCCAGCTGGCGAATCTGGGCCGCAGAGCCACGGGCCCCGGAATCGGCCATCATGTAGATTGAGTTGAAAGAGTCCTGCTCAACCGCATTCCCATCCCGGTCGACGGTAGACTCCTTACCCAGCTTGGCCATCATCGCCTTGGCCACCTGATCATTGGTGTGGGACCAGATATCCACTACTTTGTTGTAACGCTCGCCGTTGGTCACCAGACCCGAAGCGTACTGATTCTCGATCTCCTTGACCTCGTGCTCAGCTGCCGCCAGGATCTGTTCCTTCTCATCCGGGATGGTCATATCATTCATACCAATGGATACTCCGGCCTTGGTCGCCAGACGGAAGCCGAGATACATCACCTGATCGGCGAATACCACGGTCTCTTTCAGGCCAACCTGGCGGTAGCAGGTGTTGACCAGGTTTGAGATGGCTCGCTTGTCCATCACCCGGTTGATCAGACTGAAGGAGAGCCCGGCAGGCAGGATCTCCGACAGCAGCGCACGACCCACCGTGGTCTGGATGATGCGGACCACTTCGACGTTCTCGCCCTGCTCGTCCTGCTCCACATCATTCATCCGCACCTTGACCCGTGCCTGCAATCCCACCTGGCGTGACTCATAGGCCCGATGCACCTCTTTGACATTGGCGAACACCATCCCCTCGCCCTTGTCGTTGATCCGCTCCCGGCTCATGAAGTAGAGGCCCAGCACCACATCCTGCGAAGGCACGATGATGGGTTCTCCGTTGGCCGGCGAAAGCACGTTGTTGGTGGCCATCATCAGGCTGCGCGCCTCCAGCTGCGCCTCGATGGAGAGGGGGACATGCACCGCCATCTGGTCGCCATCGAAATCCGCATTGAAGGCAGTGCAGACCAGCGGATGCAGTTGTATCGCCTTGCCCTCCACCAGCACCGGCTCGAATGCCTGGATACCCAGGCGATGCAGTGTAGGAGCGCGGTTCAGCATCACCGGGTGTTCCCGGATCACCTCTTCCAGAATATCCCAGACCTCACCGGTACCCCGCTCCACCAGCTTCTTGGCCGCCTTGATGGTGGTTGCAATGCCCCGCAACTGCAGCTTGGAAAAGATAAAGGGCTTGAACAACTCCAGCGCCATCTTCTTCGGCAGACCACACTGATGCAGTTTCAGGGTCGGGCCAACCACGATCACGGAGCGGCCAGAGTAGTCGACACGCTTACCCAGCAGATTCTGGCGGAAACGCCCCTGCTTGCCCTTGATCATATCGGCCAGGGACTTCAGCGGACGCTTATTGGTGCCGGTAATGGCGCGACCGCGGCGGCCATTGTCCAGCAGTGCATCCACCGACTCCTGCAGCATGCGCTTCTCGTTGCGCACGATGATATCCGGGGCGTTCAGGTCCAGCAGCCGCTTGAGCCGGTTGTTGCGATTGATCACCCGACGGTAGAGATCATTCAGATCGGAAGTGGCGAACCGGCCGCCATCCAGTGGCACCAGAGGGCGCAACTCCGGCGGCAGCACCGGCAGCACCTGCATCACCATCCACTCGGGGCGATTCCCCGACTCGTCGAGGGACTCCACCAGCTTCAGACGCTTGGTCAGCTTTTTCAGTTTGGTCTCGGAGTTGGTGGCAACCACCTCCTCGCGCAGCTGCACCACCTCCCGCTTCAGGTCGATGGTCCGCAACAGCTCATAGACCGCCTCGGCCCCCATGCGGGCGTCAAATTCATCGCCATTTTCCTCGATCGCCTCCAGATACTGCTCGTCGGTGAGCAGCTGCCCCCGTTCAAGCGGAGTCATACCCGGATCCACTACCACGAACGACTCGAAATAGAGTACCCGCTCGATATCGCGCAGCGTCATGTCCAGCAGCAGGCCGATGCGGGAGGGGAGTGATTTGAGAAACCAGATGTGTGCCACCGGACTCGCCAGCTCGATGTGCCCCATGCGTTCGCGGCGAACCTTTGCCAGGGTCACCTCCACCCCGCATTTCTCACACACCACACCCCGGTGCTTAAGGCGTTTGTATTTGCCGCACAGGCATTCGTAATCGCTGGTTGGCCCAAAGATCTTGGCGCAGAACAGGCCATCCCGTTCCGGCTTGAAGGTCCGGTAGTTGATGGTCTCCGGTTTCTTCACCTCGCCATACGACCAGGATCGGATCATGTCCGGTGATGCCAGACCGATACGGATCGCATCGAAGTCTTCGGACTGGCCCTGCTGTTTAAGAATCTTAAGTAGATCTTTCAAGGTCGTATCTCCTGCTGTCAGGTTCCGGAATGCTTCCCGGTATGCTTATTCGGAAGCGAATCCCAGGACCTAGTCCTGTTCCAGTTCTATGTTGATGGCCAGAGAACGGATCTCCTTGACCAGCACATTGAAGGATTCAGGCATGCCTGCCTCCATCTGATGATTTCCATCGACAATATTCTTATACATGCGAGT
>JAUUYI010000217.1 GCA_030590525.1 Sedimenticola sp.
CAATTGTCGACAGCCTTTCGGAACGCTGTTTCAGGGCCAGTTCCACCACCTGGTCCAGCAGATCGGTTGGTTTTCTGTCGATCCCCCGTATCCGCCGGTCCACGTTCAGGTGAGTGCTGGGATCACTGGAATCGTAGTGCTTCAGGGCCTGCCGGTACTCCTGACCCAGCTGCTGGTGCGCTGCCAGAAAAGTCTCCGTTACCCGGTACGCCCCGGAATCTGCTGCGAGCAGAGTGGCCAGTCGGTCTATCGCCTGGTGGGTCTTCTCCTCCTCCATTCGGAACTGCCCGAGATATCTTTCAAACAGCTTTGGATCCCCTCCGCGCAGCAGGATGTTTTTCCACTCCTGCACCTGCTTTTTAAAATGGACCTGGGCCTGCAGGGCAGTGGTGACGATCTGAGCTGATTCATCATAGACCTGGGTGATCTGGGCGGTAGCCTGTTTATAGATGTAATGTCCATAGAAGTCCACCATCAGGTATACCGCCATGATGGCTGACTGGATGAGTAGCAGTTTACTGCGTATTTTCACTGAAATGTTTGTGGGTGCCGGAGCGTTCAGCAGGAGAGTGCGGTCAACATTTTCTGCAGGGCCTGCCCCCGGTGGCTGAGGCGGTTCTTCAGCTCAGGTGGCAGTTCCGCCGAAGAGCACCCCTGCTCAGAGACCAGGAAGAGCGGATCGTAACCGAAACCGTTGTCCCCCTGGAGTTGGGGCAGGATCATTCCCTCCCAGGTACCCTGGCAGATGATCGGAGTCGGGTCTTCGGCGTGGCGTAGATAGACCATGACGCACTGAAAACGGGCACCTCGTTCGCTTTCCGGGACCTCCTTCAGGGCATCCAGGAGTTTGCGGTTGTTCTCCTGGTCGGAACAGCCGGGCCCGGCATAACGGGCGGAGTAGATGCCCGGCGCCCCCATCAGGGCATCCACTTCCAGGCCGGAGTCATCGGCGATGGCGGGCAGGCCGCTCTGTAAGGCGGCGTGGCGCGCCTTGATTAGGGCGTTCTCCACGAAGGTCAGCCCGGTCTCCTCCACCTCCTCGATAGCGAACTGCCTTTGAGGGACGATCTGTATCTCCTCCGTCGCCAGCAGTTGATTGAACTCCCGGACCTTACCGGCATTGTTGCTGGCAAGCACGATCTGCTCGCCTTTATGGGGGTGGGACATTGGGGGCACTCCTTGATTTCCTGGGTTTCCGGTTGTTCAGCGGATTCTACATTAAAAGCAGGACCAAGGACTTAAAAGCAGGGCTAAGGGCTCGCGCCAAAATAAGTTTACATTTACGGGCGCCTCGATGCCCCAAATTCAGGGACTTATTATTTCGCGAGCCCTTAGTCTCCGTTCGGACAGGGTGGATACCAGTGCGGTACAGGGATGTTCCGTCACTTTTAAAATTACAGGCCATTGTAAAAATGCGAGGATTGGCAAACCAGATATATTTCTTCCTGACTCAGCAAAGATTCAATAGTGAGCATGGAACAACGCCTGTTGCCCATATTCGCCCTGCTGTTGGCCAAGCTATTCCGGTGATGGTGTCTTGGGTGTTGGTGGTTTGTCAGGACGAGCACCAGGGCGATTAATGTTTTTGGCGAGAGAACTACAATAATGAGCATGCAGTTTGAATTTGACGTCTTCCTCTCCCACAACAGCGAGGACAAACCCCATGTAGAGCTGATCGCCAACCGTCTGAAGGCCGAGTTCGGGCTCAACCCCTTCCTCGATAAATGGAACCTCATACCGGGCAAGACCTGGCCCAACGAGCTAGAGCGTGCACTCGATCAAAGCGCCACGACAGCGGTCTTCCTGGGCTCCGGTGGTAAAGGCCCCTGGCACGACCAGGAGATGCAGCGGGCTCTGGTCAATGCGGTCAAGACCCATGAGGAGTACCGCATCATACCGGTGCTGCTGCCCGGTGCCGATGAAACACAGGTCAGCGGTTTCCTGGGTCTACGGACCTGGGTCGATTTTCGCGCCGGGCTGGACGACGAGGATGCCTTTAATCGCCTGGTGGGCGGCATCAAGGGTGAGGCCATCGACACCGGCGGCTTCGAGCTGCCGGACGAACCCGCCCCCTACAGGGGCCTCAGCCACTTCGAAAAGGATCAGGCCGACTTCTTCTTTGGCCGCACCCAGGACGTCGATCGATTAATTACCAAGCTCGGCAGTGATCGTTTCGTCGCCGTTCTCGGCGCCTCCGGCAGTGGTAAGTCCTCCCTGGTCCGTGCCGGGCTGTTGCCCCGGCTTGACAAGGACGCGCTGCCCGGCAGCCAGGCGTGGCGGGTCATCCTATTTCTGCCTGGCAGCGAACCCCTGCGCGCGCTGGCCAACCAATTGGCCCACGAGCTGCCCAGGATCGAGCGCAAGGAAGCGGCAGACAGGCTTGTAACCCAACTTGGCGAAGGCAAAAATGGCTTACGCAGCACCCTCACCAGTTGGTATGCTGATGCCCCGCTGTTGCTGGTCATCGACCAATTCGAGGAACTATTCACCCAGTGCAACTCCGAGATCAGATCATCGAAGAGCTGTAGAGAGGCCACCAAAAGCCTGATTGCAGGTGTGGCCGACCTGGTGCAGGCCGGCGGCGGAAACATCCGCGTTGTGATCACCCTGCGAGCTGATTTCCTCGACCGTTGCCTCGAATTCCCGGTGCTGCGGGAACTGCTGCAGGACCGGCAACTCTTGCTCGGCGAATTGGGTGACGAGGCGCTGCGCGGGGCCATCGTGCTACCCGCTCAGAAGGTCGGTGCCTTCTTCGAAAAGGGTCTGGTCAACCTCATACTGCGGGACGTCACCGGAGAGCGTGGCTCACTGCCCCTGCTGCAGCACGCATTGTTCGAGCTCTGGAAAGCCCGCCGCGGCCCTTGGTTGACGCAACAGGCCTATGATGAGAGTGGCGGCGTCACCGGTGCATTGAAACGCTTTGCCCAGACGATCTACGAAGGCCTCAAACCCGACGAACAGACCATCGCACGCAACATCTTCGTTCGCATCACCAGCCTCGGCGATGGTGTCAGCGATACCCGTCGTCGGGTACCGCGCGGTGACCTCTATCCGATGAGTATGGAACCCGCGGCTGTCGACCGGGTCATCGAAAAGCTCTCCGGCAAAGACGCCCGGCTCATCGTCGCTGGAGACGAGGGGGTGGAGGTCACCCACGAATCCCTGCTCCAGGAGTGGGATACCTTGCGTGGCTGGCTCGAAAGCAACCGGGACGCACAACGACTCCGCCAGCAGATCACCGAGGCGGCGCAACTGTGGCGAAATGACGGTAATAACAACGACGACCTCTACAAGGGCGCGCGGCTGGAAATGGCGGAGCAGTGGGAACAGGCCCACCCAAACACACTCACGGAACTGGAGCAGGCCTTTCTGGATGCCGGCAGAGTGTGGCGCGCCAAGGAACAGGAGAAATTGGAGCGTGATGAGCAGGAAAAGGAGGAACAGCGTCGGAAGGAGCTGAAAATGGCCAGGGAACTGGCAGAGAAAGAACGCCTGCGGGCCGAGGAGAAAGCCGCGTCGGAACAACGATTGAGAAAACGTGCATGGGGATTGGGGTTGGTGATGGTGATTGCCGTGGTGTTTATGGCGGGGGCCATTTGGTATTGGAAAGAAGCCAATACCGCCGCGGAAGCAGCCGGACGAGCAACAAAGCTGGCGCGGGAAAAAACGGAGCAAGTCGAAACAGCTCTGAAAGAGACGGAAAGGCAGAAACGTAGCGCCAATAACCGCCTGGCCAAGTATTTCATCTCCGAGGCCAGGGAGTTGCAAGAGAAAGAGTTGAACCTCAGCGTATTGTTGAGTGTCGAGGCCCTGCGTACGTCTGAGCTGCTATCGGTGCAAAGCGGATTTCTGGAGATCCTGACCAAGGCACAGACCCAAAGCATGCCGTTCATAGGCCATGAGGGAGGTGTCAGCGCCGTGGCCTTTGATCCCAAAGGCAGACGCCTGGCCAGCGCGGGTAAGGACGGCACAGTGCGGGTGTGGGACCTGAATGCTCCGGGGGCCGAACCGCTGGTGCTGCGTGGCCATCAAGGCAGTGTCAACACCGTGGCCTTCGATCCCCTGGTGTCCGGGGCTGGGCGTCTGGCCAGCGCGGGTACGGACGGCACGGTGTGGGTGTGGGACCTGAATGCCCCGGAGGCCGAGCCGCTGATGCTGCATGGACAGGAGGGCAACGTCAACTCCATAGCTTTCGCCCCCCAAGGGGCTGGCCGCCTGGCCGGTGCGGGGAATGACGGCAAGGTGCGGGTGTGGGACCTGAACAACCCGGTGGCCGAACCGCTGGTGCTGCCCAGCCATAAAGGCCGGATCTACTCCGTGGCATTCGATCCTCTGGGGCCCGGGGCCGGGCGTCTGGCCAGCGCGGGGTCTGATGGCACGTTGCGGGTGTGGGACCTGAACACCCCGCAGGCCGAACCGCTGGTGTTGCCCAGCCATAAAGGCCGGATCTCCTCAGTGGCTTTCGACCCTCTGGGACCCGGGGCCGGGCGCCTGGCCAGCGCGGGGTCGGATGGTACGGTACGGGTATGGGACCTGA
>JAUUYI010000078.1 GCA_030590525.1 Sedimenticola sp.
CGGAACGAAAACTGAAGGTGCGTATCTGGTTTGAACACCGCACTTTGCGGCAAGAAATAAAGATCGGGGCATGGCCACGAACAAAATAGGGCGTGTAATTGATCGAGATCAGCTAAATGGTGACCCCCTTTCTTGCAAACGCCCTTTATGGATCAGCCGCCAGGTGCTGCGGGAGTTCATCGCCACACGCACCCGGCCGCAGACCTTCGCTCAGTCATCAACGCCGGAAGTGGTGATCGAACGGGTGCGATATCTGGAAGCATGCTTTCAGGTGGCGGACGATACCGCCGCCGTGACTCGACAGCCCATCAAGTTGCTGGGTGATTTTAAGATCGGGGGCAAACAAGCCCACGATGCCAATATCGTGCCATGATCGCCAAACGGCAGATGCAGACTACCCTTGTATCATTGGATGATCAGGCCGCAGCCAGCCGCTAACCTATTTTGGAGAATCACCATGCACGCAGCGAAACAAGAGGCACTGGAGACCATCGGCAAGCTGCCGGAAGATACGGGCATGGATGAGATCATGTACCGGCTCTATGTACTGGACAAGATCAGGAAGGGACAAGAAGCTGTGGAACAGGGCCACACCGTCACCAGCGAGGAGTTAAAACGGGAAATCGATTCATGGTGATCTGGTCGCAACCCGCCAAGGCCGATCTACGTTCCATCCATGATTTCATCGCCCACGATTCTCGCCACTATGCCAAGAAGGTGACCCAGGATATCCGGGAGGGAGAAGGCCGATATCCTGGAGCAACTACCCAAGGCCGGAAGAAAGGTACCGGAACTCAACGATGATCATGTGAGGGAGTTATCCCTCTACTCCTACCGGCAGGCAGGGGATATCGAACGATAGTTTATACAGATTCATAAAAGCGCTGGGCCAAGGTGCTGCCAACACCAAGGTCCAGCTAATCACAACTGCTATTGGGGTCGGAGTAAAGTTACTCTGACCCCAAATACTTTTCGGACCGCCCTGCCAAGTTAAACGGGAAACCCTCAAATTTTATCTGCCAATCGAGATTGTTGCAATAGTCAGAATTCGGAAGACGGTATCCAGAAGTCAGTATTCAGAATGGGGAACAGGGGAACCTTCCAGGAGTTGGCGCGATCCCATTCTGAATACTGACTCCTGTCCCCTGATACTTGCATCCCGGCCGGCAAGCCCTTACCTTAAGTATCAGGGAGTCGGCCGGATGGTCGCGCTTCCGCCCTTCGGGGTGGCAGCGAGGAAAGTCCGGGCTTCGAAGGGCAGGGTGCCAGGTAACGCCTGGGAGGCGCAAGCCTACGGAGAGTGCCACAGAAAATATACCGCCCGTTTGCCGTCTCTGGATGGTGGCGGGTAAGGGTGAAATGGTGCGGTAAGAGCGCACCGCGCTGCTGGTAACAGCAGTGGCAGGGTAAACCCCACCCGAAGCAAGGCCAAATAGGGGGGCAGTCGGCTGTTGCCGCAACGTGTGGTCCGCACGGCCCCCGGGTAGGCCGCTAGAGGCATGCGGTGACGCATGCCCCAGATGAATGACCGTTCTCGACAGAACCCGGCTTACAGGCCGACTCCCTACTTTATACCTCAAATCGAACTGTTCACTCTCTGAACATAAAACGCCCTGAAAATCTTCGGGAATTACTTTAACTGCACATTTTAGAGTGCTGTTTTAGCGTGTCTTATTCTTTTATTTCCCTCTAATATTCGATGTAACCTCCTGTCTTTTAAGGAACTTTCCCTCATTTTGGTGGAGTAATTTTCTTGACGAAGAGTGAAGTGGTACCTATTATGGGGATAAGTGGTGAAAAGTGGGTAATCCTGGAAATGGTTGATTAGGGGGGGTCGGTATTTTGTTTCGGGGTGTCAACAGGCTCAATCTGGACGCGAAGGGGCGTCTCGCGATCCCAACCCGGTATCGGGAAGAGCTGCGGGAGCGTTGTGCGTCTGAGTTGGTGATTACCGTCGATACCGATCGCTGCCTGCTGATCTACCCGTTGCCGGAATGGTTGGAGATCGAACAGAAACTGATGCGGCTCCCTTCCTATAACAAGGCGGCTCGCAGGTTGCAGAGGCTGCTGGTGGGGCATGCGACGGAGGTCGAGATGGATGGGCAGGGACGGGTGCTCCTGCCACCCCCGCTACGAGAATTTGCTGGTCTGACGAAACATGCCGTCATGATCGGCCAGGGCACTAAGTTCGAGTTGTGGGATGAGGGGCGTTGGAATGAACAACGCGATGACTGGCTGGAAGAGGCCGATCTGAGCGAGTTGGACCTCCCCGCTGACCTGGAATCTCTATCGATCTGACAGAAGTCAGGAGTCAGGAGTCAGAAGACAGAAGTCTGGAGTCAGGATGGGATAACGGCAGGTCCCAATAGGTTCTTCGGTTTTTATCATTCTGAATACTATTTTCTATTCCATTCGAGTGGCATGAACGGGCATATGGTTTGAGCATGGCAGCGATTACCGAACATTGGCCAGTGCTGTTTCAGGAAGCGGTGGCAGCCCTGAATATCGAGCCGGGAAGCCGATGTGTGGATGGAACCTTTGGCCGGGGTGGGCACAGTGGGGCCATCCTGGAGTTGCTTGGCCCGCAGGGCGCACTGCTGGCCATCGATAAGGACCCGGATGCAGTGGCGTTCGGGCGTGAACGTTTTGGCGGTGATCCCCGTTTCCATATAGAGCAGGGTTCATTCGGAATGTTGAAGCGTTTTACTGACAGCAGGGGATGGAGCGGCGAGGTAAGCGGGCTATTGCTGGATCTCGGGGTCTCGTCTCCCCAGCTGGATCGGCCGGAACGGGGTTTCAGTTTCATGGCGGAGGGTCCTCTGGATATGCGCATGGATAACAGTGCTGGTGTGACCGCCGCCGGCTGGCTGGCAGGGGCGGAGAAGGGGGAGATCATCCAGGTGTTGAAGGAATATGGGGAGGAGCGGTTTGCCCGGCGTATCGCGACTGCCATCGTGGATGCCCGTGCGCTGCAGCCGATCGATACCACGGCACGCCTGGCGGAGATCATCAGCGGGGCGGTGCCAGTGCGTGAGAAGGGCAAGCATCCGGCCACCCGCAGCTTCCAGGCGATCAGGATCCACATTAACCGGGAGTTGGAAGATCTGCGGGAGTGCCTGGATCAGGCCCTGGAGGTGCTTGCTGTCGGTGGTCGTATGGTGGTGATCAGTTTCCACTCCCTGGAGGATCGTATCGTCAAGCGCTTCATCCGGAAGCACAGCCTTGGCGATCGGTTTCCCCCGGGTGTGCCGGTTACCCAGGCAGAGCTTTGCCCTCGGCTGAGAGGTATCGGCAAGGCACGCCGAGCCTCCCCGGAAGAGATCAGAAATAACCCGAGGGCACGCAGTGCAGTGCTGCGGGTTGCGGAGCGGCTGGCATGAGCCGGGCGCGGCTGTTCCTGCTGCTGTTTCTGGGGGTGTCGGTGCTGGTGTCGGCGATGGGTGTGGTATATGCGAAATACACGTCTCGCCGATATTTCGTGCAGCTGCAGACGCTGCAGGCAGAGCGGGATGCGATCGAGGTGGAGTGGGGGCGCCTGCAACTGGAGCAGAGCACCTGGGCCACCCATGGCCGGGTGGCGCGAATCGCGGGCAGGAAGTTGCAGATGCATCTGCCGAAGGCGGAAGAGATGATGGTAGTCAGACCCTGAATATGGCGCAGTTGAAAAAGAAAAAACGCGGCACAAGAGCAAAACGGGAAAAGCCGGTGGTGACGCCACGCTATCAGGCACGGCGCTGGTTTTTGCTGGGTCTGCTCGCGGTTTCGGCCATAGCCTTGGGATGGCGGGCGGTCGACCAGCAGATATTCGAGACGGATTTTCTCCAGAATGAGGGGCAGCGACGCCACCTGAGGGTGGTGGAGGTGCCGGCCCACCGGGGGATGATCACTGATCGGAAGGGTATGCCGCTGGCAATCAGCACCCCCGTAGACTCGGTGTGGGCCAACCCACGGTTGCTCTCCCCGGACCAGCGGGTATTGGGACCCTTGGCAAAGGTGCTGGGGTTGAAGGTGGATTCTATGCGGCAGTTGCTGGCACGAAACAGCAACCGCTCCTTCGTCTATCTCAAGCGGCGGGTCAACCCGGACCTGGTGGAGCAGTTGAACAAGCTGTTGAAGCGTAATTCAATCAGTGGGATCGGGTTACAACGAGAATTTCGCCGTTTCTATCCCGGGGGTGAGGTATTTGCCCACGCGGTTGGATTTACCAATGTGGATGACCAGGGGCAGGAGGGGCTGGAGCTGGCGTACGATCAGTGGTTGCGCGGATCTCCAGGGCGCAAACGGGTAATTCGGGATGGTCACGCCCGTGTGGTGAAGGATGTGGAGAGCATTCTGCCGCCCAGGCCCGGAAAAGATCTGGTCCTCAGTATCGATCGCCGGCTGCAGTTTCTCGCTTATCGGGAACTGAAGACGGCGGTTGCCCGGAATAAGGCGAAAGCAGGGACGGCGGTGATCCTGGACGTGGGCACCGGTGAGGTGCTGGCAATGGTCAACCAGCCATCCTACAACCCCAATGGCGCGAAACGGGGGCGGCGAGGGCACTTTCGTAACCGGGCAGTGACCGACGTGTTCGAGCCTGGCTCCACTATGAAGCCGTTCACCGTCGCGGCTGCCCTGGAGTCCGGGCACTATCGCCCGGAGACCCTGATAGACACGAACCCCGGTTATATCAAGGTAGGGAGGAACCGGGTACGGGACCATGACAACCTGGGAGTGATAGATCTGACCACCGTGATCCGCAAATCCAGTAACGTAGGTGCCAGCAAGATTGCCCTGGCGCTGCCTCGGGAGTCACTCTGGTCGCTCTACTCCAGGGTAGGGTTTGGTGATTCGACCGATACCGGTTTTCCCGGGGAGGCGAATGGTCAGCTCACCCCGTTCGAGCGTTGGGCCAGAATTGATCAGGCGACCCTCTCTTTTGGTTATGGGTTGTCGGTTACTGCACTGCAGCTGGCCCGGGCTTACTCGGTGCTGGCGGCAGACGGGGTGCGGCACCCGCTCTCCCTGCTGCGTCTGGATCAGCCACCGGAGGGCGAGCAGGTGGTGAGTGCCGGCAGTACGCGGGCACTGCGTCGGATGATGGAGACAGTGGTTTCCACAGAAGGTACCGCACCCCTGGCAATGGTGCCCGGGTACCGGGTGGCGGGTAAGACCGGGACGGTCAAGAAGAGTGTGGCCGGTGGCTACTCCAAGGACAAATATCTGGCACTGTTTGCGGGAATGGTGCCCGTCAGCGCCCCCAGGCTGGTGATGGTGGTGATGATCGATGAGCCTGCTGCCGGAAAGTATTATGGGGGCCAGGTAGCCGCCCCGGTATTTTCCCGGGTGATGGCGGGTGCGATGCGGCTGCTCAATATTGCACCGGATGCCCTGGAGAGCCCGGGTCAGCAGCTTGCTGCTGTGGAGGGCGTGGAAAGATGACACCCGGCAACGCTCATCACCGGATGCGGCTCAGTGACCTGCTTACGGCCATAACACCACTGTCGGTGGAACTGGATTGCCAGGTCACATCCGTGACCCTGGACAGTCGGACGGTGGAGCCTGGTGGTCTGTTCCTGGCCTGTGCCGGAGGGGGGGGGCATGGACTGGATTATGCGCGGCAGGCACTGGAGAGAGGCGCGGTTGCCCTGTTCTGCGAGCCGGGGCACTCCTGGACCCCGCAGCAAATTGCCCGGCTGTCGGCTGAGCTGCCGGTCCCGCTGATCACAGTGAATGGGCTTGGCGGTCTGGTGAGCGCCATCGCTGGTCGTTTTTATGGCAACCCGAGCGAAAAGCTGAGCCTGGTCGGTTTTACCGGGACCAACGGCAAGACCAGCTGCAGCCAGTTCCTGGCCCAGGCATTGATGCCGGATACCCGTTGTGGGGTGATCGGTACCCTCGGCTACGGTTTTCCGGGTGAGCTGGAGAGCGCCAGTCACACCACGCCGGATCCGGTCCGGCTGCAGGCGCTGCTGGAAGAGATGCGTGTCCGGGGAGCCAGGGCGGTCTCCATGGAGGTCTCATCCCACGCGCTGGATCAGGGCCGGGTCGCCGGTATCCACTTTGAAACAGTGGTGTTGACCAACCTGAGCCAGGATCACCTGGATTATCACGGCACCATGACAAGCTATGCCGAGGCCAAGGGAAGGTTGTTCCGGATGCGGGGCATAGAGAGTGCCGTCTTCAATGTCGATGACCCGTTTGGGCGGGAACTGCTGGAGGGGGCACCCCGTTACCCGGCGCGAATCGGATACGCCATCGGTGTCGATGCCAGCAGCGTCCCGGGCCTGGACAGCTGGCTGCAGGCCACCGCTATCGAATCCACGGAGTCGGGCATGCGGATTCGTATCGCTGGCAGTTGGGGTAAAGGGGAACTGGTGACGCCACTGCTGGGACGTTTCAACGTCAGCAATCTGCTGGCGGTGCTGGCGGTGCTGCTGCAACGGGGGATGCCGCTGTCGGAGGCGTTGCAGAGACTGGCAGCCGTAGGAACGGTACCTGGACGGATGGAGCGTTTTGGTGGGGGGGAGAGGCCACTGGTGGTAGTGGACTATGCCCATACCCCGGATGCATTGGAGCAGACCCTGGAGGCGTTGAGAGATCACGTCAACGGGTATCTGACCTGTCTGTTCGGTTGTGGGGGAGACAGAGACCGGGCCAAACGGCCGCTGATGGGTGCTATCGCCGAGTCCCTGGCGGACCGGGTGATCGTCACCGACGACAATCCCCGGACCGAAAATGGTGATGCCATCGTCTGGGAGACCCTCTCCGGGATGAAGGCGCCGGGTCATGTACGGGTGATACGGGACCGCAGAGAGGCGATTCAGACTGCTATCCGGGAAGCCAGGGCAGGTGATCTGGTGCTGGTGGCGGGTAAGGGGCACGAGACGGTACAACTGGTGGGTGGTGAGACGTTGCCGTTCAGCGATCGGGAACAGGTGAGTACGCTGCTGGCGGAGGCAACGGAATGATCGGGTTCTCTCTTTCAGAACTCGCTCTACCGCTGCAGGGGCGATTGGTGGGGCCCGACGTGGCGTTTACCCGAGTCAGTACGGACAGCCGTACCTTACAGCGGGGTGAGCTGTTCGTGGCCCTGCAGGGCCCTCGATTCGACGCCCACGATCACCTGCCCCAGGCACTGCAGAAGGGGGCGGTGGGGGCCATAGTCAACCGGGATGGAACCCCCCCGCTGCCGGCACTGCAGGTGGCGGATACTCTGCTTGGCCTGGGCCAGCTGGCCGGGCTGTGGCGCCAGGCCAGCCCGGCCTCCGTCGTGGCGGTGACCGGCAGCAATGGTAAGACCACGGTTAAGGAGATGCTGGCGTCGATCCTCCATTTTCAGGGTGATGTCCTTGCCACCCGGGGTAACCTGAACAATGCCATCGGTCTGCCACTGACCCTGCTGGAGTTGCAGGAGCAGGCCTATGTGGTGACAGAGATGGGCGCTAACAGTGCCGGTGAGATTGGCTATCTGAGTCGGATCGCCCGGCCGGATCTGGCGCTTATCCTCAATGCGGGACGAGCCCATCTCGAGGGTTTTGGCAGCGTCGATGGCGTGGCCCGCGCCAAGGCGGAGATCATTCAGGGTCTGCCGGAAACAGGTCTGCTTATCTACAACGCCGATGATCCAGCGGCTCCTCTATGGCAGGGACTCGTTTCGGGTCGTCCCACCCGCACCTTTGGTGTGCGCAGCCGAGCGGATGTCTGGAGTCCGCAGGAGGGGATGGAGTTTCGCTGGGACGAGCGGGGGTTTTCCAGCCGTTTCCCGGTTACCACTCCCCGCGGAGAGTTAGAGGTCGAGTATGCGCTGGCAGGTGAGCACAATCGGATGAACGCGCTCGCTGCCATTGCGGCAGCGGAGGAACTGGGGGTTGCTCCAGAGGCGATTCGGGTCGGGTTTGAGCGGCTGCGACCGGTCAAGGGCCGACTGCAGCCGCTGGCCGGCGCGGATGGGGTGCGCCTGATAGACGACACCTACAATGCCAATCCGGATTCGGTGGCTGCAGCCATTGGGGTGTTGGCCGCTGTGCCGGGACGCCGTTTTCTGGTGCTGGGAGAACTGGCGGAGATGGGGCAGGCGGCGCAGCGTTTTTATCAGGAGATCGGGGAGTTGGCGCGGGGTGCCGGGATCCAGCACCTCTACGCTGTTGGAGAGGCAGGACGGGCTGCCACCCGGTTTCAGACGGGTGGGCGCAGTTTCGAGCAGCAGGGGCATCTGATCGAGTCTCTGCAGCAGGAACTGGAAGCGGGCGATCTGGTGCTGGTGAAGGGCTCCAGGGGTGCCGGAATGGAACGGGTGGTCAGTGCGCTTGCTGACCGGGGGGACGACTGACGTGCTGCTTTATCTTGCCGAATACCTGGCTGACTA
>JAUUYI010000068.1 GCA_030590525.1 Sedimenticola sp.
AATAAGTCCAGGCAAGAATCTAAAATGTAGGGTGTATCAAGCGGAGCGGATACACCAGGCTAGGTCGCGGTGGATCCGTCGCGGCGCTCCTTGATCCACCCTACCGGTTTGCCCCAGGTTATTGAGAAGTTACAAAGATTCGGGCTAAACTGCGGCCGCCAGAATCGAAGTGGGGGAAGAAGAAGAACGAACCTCGTACCTGTTGCTATAATGATTCTGCATAAAAATTATATGGATGAGATAGAGTATTGAGAAAAATTATCAGCAAGACGTTGCTGTTTCAGGCCCTTGTGACAGGTCTGCTGCTGTTTGTCAGTCAGGGCCTGCTGGCCGACTCCGATGACGGGCCGCCGCACAAGATCGTGATCCAGGTCAGCACCGACGACCCGCGGACTCAACAGATCGCGTTGAACAATGCGATCAATCTGCAGAAGGCGCTGGGGCAGGACAATGTGGCGATCGAGATCGTCGCCTACGGTCCGGGATTGGGCCTGCTCACCGATAAGTCCAAGCAGCCACAGCGGGTGACCAGTCTGGCGATGCAGGACATCACCTTCAGTGCCTGTGGTAACACCATGGAGAAGGTGGCCAGGAAGACCGGCAAGATGCCGGTGCTGCTGGACGGGGTCAAGCAGGTGCAGGCTGGGGTATTGCGCATCATGGAATTGCAGGAGCAGGGATACGCTTACGTGCGACCCTGATCTGGGCCGGTTTTTGGCACGGGTGAACTTCGCCAGCTCAAGCTTGCGGGGTCCACCCGGATTATGACGTGGAGGCCCGCCCCAGTTCTCTCCGCAGTCGCCGGTGTGAGTCCAGGCTGAACAGCAACAGCCCACCCCAGATCAGCAGAAAGGTGTAGAGGTGAGAACGGGTAAACGGCTCATGGAATAGAAGCACGGCCAGCAGGAACTGACAGCTGGGGCTGAGATACTGGATAAGCCCGACCGTGCCCAGGCGCAGTCGCCGAGTAGAGAAATTATAGAGCAGCAGAGGCAGGGCGGTGACCAGGACGGAGCCGACCAGGAGAAGATCGAGCGCTGCCCCCCGGGTACCGAAGACTAGCGTGTTGTTCCCTTCGAGGTAAGCCAGATAGAGGGCGGCAGCAGGGGAGAGCAACAGACACTCCACCGTAAGACCCAGCAGTGAATCCACGGGTATCTTTTTCCTCAGCAGGCTGTACAGCCCCATGGTTATCGCGAGCAACAGGGCGATCCAGGGTAGCTGGTGCTGCATGACCAGCAGGTTGAGCACCCCCAGTAACACCAGTACGACCGCCAGTAACTGACTGCGGTTCAGTCGTTCTTCCAGAAACACCCTGCCCAGCAACAGCATGACAATGGGAAAGATGAAATAACCCATGCTGGCCTCCAGCGCCTGACCGCTATTCACCGCCCAGATGAATGCAAGCCAGTTGACTCCCAGCAACAGGGCACTGGTGAAGAACAGGAGCAGCAGTCGGGGGTTGCGGAACAGATTCAGCAGGATACGCTGCTGGCCGCTCAGCAGGATCAGGAACAGGGTGAAGAGGAGTGACCAGATCACCCGATGGGAGAGAATCTCCAGAGCGGATGCTGATTCCACCGCGCGGTAGTAGATCGGTGAGAACCCCCAGATGAGAAAGGCAAGAAGTGCGCTGATGACGCCGGCACGCTGGGGGTCGGAAGTGATCATTCTGGGGGTTGGTCAGAACAGGCTGTCGGGACGGCAATCATACGCGCGCGCTCATGCTTTTGCCCGTGTATTATTGGGTTATCGGTAATCCAGGGATCACCCAGGAGGAATCTCCCCATGCAGTTGACTGACAACACTCTGTTTCACCAGCACTGTTATATAGACGGCGGCTGGACCGGGGCCGCCAGCGGGGCCGAAATGGCCGTGACCAACCCAGCCACCGGAGAAGTGCTGGGAGGGGTGCCGGTGATGAGTGCCGCTGAAATCTCTGCCGCCATCGATGCGGCTGAAGCGGCCTGGGCAGGATGGCGGGCCAGGACTGCGGCAGAGCGGGCGGCCATTCTGCGACGCTGGAATGATCTGATCCTGGAAAATAAGGAGGATCTGGCACAACTGATGACGGCGGAACAGGGCAAACCGCTGGCCGAGGCGAGGGGGGAGATCGTTTACGCCGCCTCTTTTATTGAGTGGTTCGCGGAAGAGGGGAAACGGGTCTATGGTGATGTCGTTCCCCAGGACCAGGAGGGTCGTCGCATTCTGGTGTTGAAACAGTCCATCGGGGTGTGTGCAGTGATTACGCCCTGGAATTTTCCGGCGGCCATGATTACCCGCAAGGCGGCCGCGGCCCTTGCTGCCGGGTGCACGCTGGTGATCAAGCCGGCGGAGGATACCCCGTTTTCGGCCCTGGCCCTGTGTGAACTCGCTGAGCGGGCCGGTATGCCGGCCGGGGTGATCAACGTGGTTACCGGGGTGCCTCAGGAGGTCGGAAAGGTATTCACCTCAAGCCAGAAAGTGAGGAAACTCTCCTTTACCGGTTCCACCGGGGTAGGAAAACTGTTGATGCGGGAGTGTGCGGACACCCTGAAGAAACTCTCCCTGGAGCTGGGCGGAAACGCCCCGTTTATCGTGTTCGATGATGCAGACCTGGATGCGGCGGTGGCCGGGGCAATGGCGTCGAAATATCGCAACAGTGGCCAGACCTGTGTCTGCGCCAACCGGTTTCTGGTCCAGGATGGGATCTACCAGGCATTTGCAGAGAAGCTGGCCGCAGCGGTGAGTAAACTCAACGTGGGAGAAGGAACTGACGAAGGGGTCGATCAAGGCCCATTGATCAATGAGGCGGCGGTGGAGAAGGTGGAACAGCACATTGCCGATGCAGTTGCTCAGGGTGCAAAGGTCGCCGTGGGTGGTTCGAGGCATAAGCTCGGTGGAACCTTCTTCCAGCCTACCCTGCTCACCAATGTCACGCCGGGGATGATGCTGGCACGGGAGGAGACCTTTGGGCCGGTTGCGCCCCTGTTCCGTTTTGATACAGAGGAGGAGGCGATCCGCATGGCGAATGATACCGAGTTTGGTCTTGCCGCCTACTTCTACAGCCAGAACCTGGGGCGTGTGTGGCGTGTCGCGGAGGCTCTGGAGTACGGTATGGTGGGCATCAATTCGGGCATCATCTCCACCGCAGTGGCACCCTTCGGCGGTGTGAAACAGTCCGGTATCGGTCGCGAGGGTTCCCGCTACGGTATCGATGAATATCTGGAGATCAAATATCTCTGCATGACGATCGACTGATTTCAGTGCTCAGAAAGTAAGCAGCCGGTTAACCTCATCGAGGTATGTGTTTAACTTAGTGTTTACCTCGGGAAGGGGCATACAGTTCCTGCCTCCGTGGCCGATACACTGCTGTATTCCACATTTTTTTTCCTGCAGGGTTGGCAGGAAACAGCAGGTATGAGCCTTGAGATTTTATCGTCACGAATTAGAAAAAAAATCGTTTCTCATCGTTGATGACTTTGGTGATATGCGGAGCATGCTGAGGGCCATGCTCCAATCGATCGGGGTTGCCGGGATCCAGGCCGTCGCCAGCGGTGAGGAAGCCATCCATAGCCTGGAGAAGGCGCATTTCGATATCGTCCTCTGTGACTACAATCTGGGGCCCGGAAAGGATGGGCAGCAGGTGCTGGAAGAGGCGCGTTACCGGGGTCTTACCGGATTGGGCTCCCTCTTTGTCATGATCACTGCCGAGAATACCCGTGAGATGGTGATGGGGGCGGTGGAGTATGAGCCGGATTCATATCTGACCAAACCCTTTACCAAAGAGCTGTTGAAGAAGCGCCTGGAGAAGCTGGTTGCCCGAAAGAAAAATCTGGAGGCGGTGGAGCGGGCAGTCAAGCAGCAGGCGTTTGAAAAGGCCATCCAGTTGCTGGATCAGCAGATTGCGGAAAAACCCAGAAACCTGGGAGAGCTTACCAAGCTGCAGGCAGAGCTCTGTTACCGGGCCGGGGATTACGGACGGGCGGCTCTGATCTACGAAAATGCGCTGGCGGTACGTGAGATGCCTTGGGCTCGGCTGGGACTGGGCAAGGTGCTGTACGCTGAGGGCCAGCTGGAACAGGCCAGAGAGCTGTTCCAGCAGTTGCTGATGGAGAATGAGGGCCTTACCGCAGCCTATGACTGGCTGGCTAAGACGCTGCAGGCAATGGAACTGCCAAGCGAGGCGCAGGAGCTATTGCAGAAAGCGGTAATACTCTCCCCTAAAGCGATTTTGCGGCAACGATCGCTGGGTGAGCTGGCACTGATGAATGGGGATGGAGCGACCGCCGAAAAGGCCCTTTCCCAGGCGGTTCGGCTGGGGCGTAACTCGGTCTACAAGCATCCGGCTATCCACGCCAGCCTGGCCCGGGCCAAAGCGGAGAACGGTGAGGAAACCGCAGCACTGAAGATACTCAAGCAAATGGACCGGGAGTTCGAAGGCAACCGGGAGGCACAGCTCTACTCTTCCATGGTAGAGGGGATGGTCCAGGCGCAGTTAGGCCAGGATGAAACCGCGGATGCCTGCCTGGAGCAGGCAAAGGGACTGTTCGATAAACTTGGAATAGGAGTGAGTCCAGAGCTTACGTTGGAGATGGCCAGGACCTGTGGCCGGCTCGGGGACCTGGAGGGTGCCCGGGATATGTTGAGAATTGCAGTCAGCAACAACCATGCAGAGGAAGGGTTCCTGAAGGAAGTGGGAGCAGTGATCGAAGATCTGAGCCTGGATCAGGATGCGGCGCATTTCATCGGAGAGATCCGCAGTGAGATCGTGCGGATCAACAACAAGGGTGTAGAACTGGTCAGAATCGGCGATCTGGAAGAGGCGGTTGCCCTGTTCGAGGAAGCGGTCGGGCGCATGCCTGGAAACCAGGTCGTCAACCTGAATGCAGCGCGGGTGCTGATCATGCGAATGCAGGAGCGAGGGATCAACAGCGGACAGTTGGGCAGGACCCGCCAATATTTGGAGCGGGTAAGGGCAGTAGACCCGGAAAATCAGAGTCTGAGGCGGGTTCAGAGCATGTACCAGGGGTTGTTGGAGCAGGCGGGTTAACGGGGCCTACAATGATTTTTTCCGATATTCTCGCCTCCATCATCCACGATATGAAAAACTCGCTTGGAATGGTGATCAATACCCTGGAGGGTTTGGACTGTGACCAGGGACGAGATGATCAGGCACAATCCAAGCAGGTCAGGGTGCTGCAGCACGAGGCGAAGCGCCTGAGCAATAAACTGATCGAACTGCTGACGCTCTACAAGATCGAAAATGAGCATATCTCACCTAACATAGAAGAGCTGAACCTGTGTGATTTTCTGGAGGAGATAGCCGCCGAAAACCAGACCTCTGCCGAAGCTCAGGGGGTGCGGGTTGCCTGGCAGTGCTCACCTGATCTGAACGGCTATTTCGATGAGGGGCTGGTCCGCGGTGTCATCAACAGTCTGATTGGCAATGGATTGCGTTATACCCGGCGGGAACTGCTGGTGGTGGCAGAAGAGGAGGACGGCTACCTGGTGTTACGGGTGGAGGACGATGGCGATGGGTTTCCACCCGAAATGCTGGCGGCTCAGCATGCCATCGATCAGGCTGGCAATGCCAGCGATGGCAACACCCAGCTGGGCATATACTTCGCAGGAATGGTGGCAAAACTGCACCGCAACCGGGACCGGGAAGGTCTCATCCGACTCTCCAATAACTGCCACCTTCCCGGTGGCTGCTTTTCCCTGCTGTTGCCTTGAGACCCCGATTTTTTCCTGGTCAGGCCCTACTTTGGCCGGGGCAGGTTCATAATCCGGCCCAGTTTCGTATAGTTAGGACCACCCAGACGACCTACCGGATCCAGTCGCTCGGGCCGAATCCGCAGTTTTCCCTCAGCATTTTTTTCGACCGCCTCGTCTTCTATGTAGATATTCAGGATACGTCCGAAGATCAGGGCCTGGGGGGCCGAGCCAATCTCCTGGATCTGATACAGCTCGCAGGCCATGGCCAGCCGACTATCCCGCAGTCGAGGTAACCGAAAACCAGAAAACTCCGTTAGGGCCAGTCCTTGTGCATCAATCTCGGAAACCCCGGCCGGCAGGGTTGCGGCGCTTTCATTCATTGGCTCCAACAGGTCCCAACTGGGGATATGCAGCACAAAGTCCCGTCGTTTCTCTATGTTGATCCGGGTGTCCTTTGGGTTGCCATCCGGTTTCTTTCCCACTGAAAACATAATCAGTGGTGGATCACTGCAGATGGCGCTGAAGTAGGAGAAAGGAGCCAGGTTGTAATGGCCATCCCCGTTGTCCGACAGCACCCAGGCAATGGGCCGGGGGATCAGGGTCTGGGCCATGGTGGAATAGACTTCTGAAGTGCTCAGCTGGGACAGGTCGATATTCATATTATTCTCTCTGCTAAAAAACTCTCTCTGGTTTCAAACTTTCCTTTCAGCTTCAGCCTCAGCGATTTCTCTTGCCAGTTGGGTCCACTTTACTGTCATTGAAAGAGAAGTGCGAAAAAAATGAAGACATCCGATATAGAGGCGCTGTCTATCTACCCTGAGCATCGACTCACCTGCCACCCAACGACAGCAAAGATATTTGAGCGTTTTCAGGATATTTCGAATTATAAGATCGTCGAAGGTGATCGAGTAATCAAAGTCTATCGGGATGAGATGACTGACTTACAGAAAGAAATACTCGGTCTGCTGAGTATGGCAGAGGAAGACTATTGGGAGAATGTGGATTGAATGACATGATATGGGTGAGTCCCAACACAACTACGGGATGACATTTTTTTAAATTTCTGACTACAATAATTAAGAAAAAGTCGAAATAAAAATGCGCGGAAAGTAGGTCATAATCTTCTGGTACTTGGTTTTATCTGTCGCTAACATGCTTATAAAGCGAGGGGATTACTGAGGCCTTAACCCCCTAATTTATTCGATATTTCTATATCCTTTTTCAACAGAGAATTGATAGTTTCATTCAAAGAAAATTGCTTCCCCTTGCTACGTATCTTTTGAATGAAATATTCTTTAACCTCCTTATCTAGATATATTGGAATATCCAACTCTTCTAGCGGCCTGTAGAATTTTCCCTGTTCTGCATTAGTGAAATCATATTCATCTTTCATTTTGGACACCTTAGTTGATATGATTGCTGTTCATTATTAGTTGCTTTTCTTGCACTTATAATTCGCACATACTCAATGCTATCATCATCTTTGAATGTATGAACAACGACAAGAAGAACTTCGTTTATCGATTTTCCCAACAAAACCCACCTGTCTTCTTCAATTGAATGTTCATCATCATACTTATTCAAGGCGAACGGGTCAGCAAAAACATAGGAAGCATGTTCAAAGGTTATCCCATGTTTATTGATATTGGCTTTCTCTTTTTCTGAATCCCACTCGAATTTCATATTGAATCCACATATTTATAGATTGCTACCTTAGCAATGTAATTGCGGGGCATAACGGCTGCGATAACCGGAGCCTACGATTAAGCCTGCAGACTGCTTTGCTCTGTTACAAAACACATAGCCTGAAACCACAACTGCTCTAGAAGAGCGTCCGGTTTATTATTTTGTTGGACGGAGCCGCTATCGCGGCAGATGACCCCATAATCTCCCCACCACCTGGTGTTCAGGTGGACCGTGATATACACGGCAACCCTATGGGAGATTACAAGCATGAATCCTTTAGAGCAAGCGCGCTTCAGCCCCCTCTACGAACAGATGCAGCAAGCCCTTTTGCTACAGGGCAAGCGACCGAAGACCATCGACGCCTATTCCCGAGCCGTTCGCCGTGTAGCAGGCCATTTTAACCGCTGCCCGGAAAACCTCACGGCGGATGAGTTGAAGGGCTACTTCGCCTCCCTGGTGGTCTCCCACTTCTGGAGTACCGTCAAACTGGAGCGGCCGGATAATGCTTCTGCTAATCCGGCACTCCCGCCATCCTTGGCGGTCGTAATGGTATCCAGTTCTTCTACCGCCACGTCCTGAACAAACCCTGGGACTGGGTGAAGATCGTCAAACCACCCCAGGTCCGCACCCTGCCCGACATTCTGACGCGGGCGGAGACCCTCGAAGTCATCAATATCACCCACAAACGGCGCTACCGCGTCTTCTTCCTGACGGTTTACAGCATGGGGTTGCGCCTGGGCGAGGGATTACAGTTGAAGGTAGGGGATTATCGATGGAAGCCGTCTGCGCGTCCATATCCGGAGGCCAAAGGGGGGCACCGATCGGTATGTGCCCTTACCGGAAGTGACACTGAATGTGTTGCGCCGGTTCTGGGGAACCCACCGTCATCCAAAGCTGTTGTTCCCGAATCCCAGCGGTGGCGTAGCGCAGATGCCTCGGGCTACCGGTCCGATGGACCGCGGTGGTGTGGAATTGGCCATCAAGGCCGCCGTGGCAGATTGTGGTATCCAGCGGAAGATTACGTCGCACTCGCTGAGACACGGATTTGCCACCCATTTACTGGAACTCGGGGTTGATCTGCGGGAGATTCAGAAGATTCTGGGCCATGCCCGTCCGGAAACCACGGCGCGTTATGCCCACCTGACCGAGGTGACCAGCGCCAATGCCGCCGAGCAGCTCGAGAAAATGCTCCTCGCGTTCTCGATTCGCTGGGAGGATGTAGCATGATTCTATTATCCACCCTGATCTCCCAGTTCGGCGGGGAGTTGCACAAGCAGTCCGGAAAGCGGCTGTTGCCAGGCCATGAGCGGGCACTGGGCGTCATGGCAATCTGCCGGACCGACGAAAGTCCCGTGATGC
>JAUUYI010000167.1 GCA_030590525.1 Sedimenticola sp.
CATTGCCCATGCGCTCGAACAGTTGCCGAATCTGATCCTGATCCTCGTGCCGCAGCAGCTTGCCCAGCCGGCGGGTATGCCGGCGCAGGGCAATGTGACTCTTGATCCGGCGTGACTCTTCCAGCGCATCCAGCATCGTCGGAGAGAGATCGAACTGGCCCCACAACGCCGGCTTCAGGCCCGCGAGCCGTTCCCCCAGCGCCTGCAGCGCCAGCATCTCACGCTTGATCTCACTCTTGCTTATCTCCTCCTGCTCCGGAGTTTCCCCTTCTTCGTTCATCTTCTCTCCCCTCGGCAGTGACCTGATTCCGCTACCCTAACCCGGCAGCGCCGGAACCAAATAGTAGGGTGGGCACGTTTTTTGTGCCCACCATTGCGATACAAGGCGCTTTGGTGGGCACAAACAACGTGCCCACCCTACGGAGATTTCTTTGTATTTCTGTTCAAGATTTCAGTGGTAAGGTACTAATAGCGGAATCAAACAATGAAACTCGCACGATAACAGTGCGGACCGGAGAGGAAATTGCACCTTTCTGGAACACAGAAGAGAACAAAAGAGCGGCAATGGCTGGCCCGGAAATCGCGCCAGACGAGGTGGTGATTGCGGGACATCGGGGATGTTCCTCCCGCTGAGCCACTGCTCACCTGCCAACAAACCTTCAGAAAAACCGAAGGCTGCCGCTCTCTATATTTAATTGCTCAAACAGTTACCCGATAGCCTGCGCAACTATCTGCCATCCGGGTCCATAACCATCGCCCCGAAACGGCTCTCGAACCAGACAGAACCGACTGGTACTATCAATAGTGAACAGGGACGCAGAGCACAGCCATTTGAAACGCCCTTTGCTGGTGCCCGTCGCCATCGCCTTCATGGGATTGATCTTTGCGTTCCTGGGATCGATCCTCTGGATCGATTCCCAGCATGCCGAAGAGCAACTGAACAGATTCACAGAATCCATAGAGTCCTCTTTCCAGCGAAAACTCGATGATCAGGCGGTGCTGCTCTCCAGCAATCTGCTCTCCATCAGCAAAGCTCCCTGCTTCCAGCAGGCCTGGAAAGCGCGCTCACGCAAGCAACTGCTCAGCTGCAGCCGGGACTCTTTCTCAGAGCTGCAGGAGTTTTTCCAGATTATCGACCTCAACTTCCTGACGCCTGACCTCCACTATTTTTTGCGCACCCGGAATCCGAAGCAGTTCGGGGATCTGGACCACAGCTACGTTGCCCGACGCGCTGCAGTCAGCGGGGGCACCAGCTATGGCGTGGTGCGGCAAGACAATGGTGACGGCACCCTTCTCATTGCCCGCCCCTGGTACGACGGGACAAAGCTGGCGGGCTACATCGAGGTTGGAATCGACCTTGCCGAAGTGCTGGATCACGTCGCCAGCGTCTACGATGTCTCGCTCGTTATGTTCACCCACGAGCCCGACGGAAAACCAGGCAATGTCGAGGCAGCGTCACACAACGGAGACCCGCCACTGACGGGAGATGGCGCAAACGATCCCCAGACCGAACGGCTGAAACAGCTGATCAACTATTCCAGAAACGGTGAAGAGAGATACATCACCCGCTATTCCATGGATGATGCGGAATACGCCGCCGGCGCATTCCCTCTGCTGGATCAGGGTGGCCAATATATGGGGTTCATTGGTTTCACCCAGGATATCACCCAGGAGACCCTCGCAGGGCAGAGGCTTCTGAGATACTTTCTGGCCCTGTTCGCCCTTACAGGCCTGCTGCTGTTTTTCCTCTTCACCCGCTATATCGGCCGGATCGAGCAGCACCTCGATCACTCGCATCATGCACTGAACCAGGAATCCACAAAGCGTAAACAGGTGGAGGCATCCCAACGCATGCTCTCCAGAGCAGTGGAGCAGAGCGGAAGCGCCGTGGTTATTACGGACAGATCCGGTCACATTGAATACATCAACCCGCGTTTCGTCCAGATAACCGGCTACCAGTTGGACGAGGTATCTGGAAAGACCCCCGCGCTCCTTCGCTCAACCGAAACCCTTCAATCCACCTACGAGGACCTCTGGTCGACCATCAATAGCGGCGACTCCTGGGTGGGCGACATGCGTAACCGGCGCAAGAACGGTGATCTCTACTGGAGCAGATTGTCTATCGCACCAATCATTGGTGATGATGGCGAGATATCAAATTTTGTCGCCACCAGTGAGGATATAACCCACCTGGTGAAGGCCAATGAAGAGATGGAGCAGCTGGCATTTTTCGATACTCTGACCGGCCTCCCAAACCGGCGACTGCTTCGGGATCGCCTGGAGCGGGCTATCATGGCGCTCGAGCGCAGCAACAGCGGCATCGCCCTGATGTTCCTGGACCTGGATCAGTTCAAGCGCATCAACGATACCCTGGGGCACGACGCCGGAGACCGATTGCTCAAGGAAGTTTCAGACCGCTTACTGCAGGTGATCCGGAAAAATGACACCATTGCCCGGCTGGGTGGCGATGAATTCACCATCCTGCTGGAAAAGGTCGATGGCGTACAGCACGCCACGCTGGTCGCCCGAAAGATTATCCATGCCATGCAGGCGCCTTTCAGGCTGGAAGGGCGGGAGGTCTCCGTGACTACCAGCATCGGGATCACCCTGGCCCCGGAGGACGGCAAGGATGCGGGTGTGTTGATGAAGAACGCCGACCTGGCCATGTACCAGGCCAAAGAGAACGGCAGAAACAACTTCCAGTTCTTCTCCCGGCATATGAATGATGAGATCGCCCAGCGCGTGCTTCTGGAGCATGAGCTGACCGAAGCGATCGAGCGAGACCAGTTTGAGCTCTTTTACCAGCCCCTGGTGCAGATGGAGGACAGGCAGGTGATCGGCGTGGAGGCGCTGCTGCGCTGGCGCCACCCCGAACACGGCCTGCTGTCACCCAGCGAATTTCTATCCGTCGCCGAGGAGTCCGGCATCATCAACCGCATCGGCAGGTGGGTGTTACAGCGTGCGTGTCAGGATATCACTCGCATGAACCGGGAGCTCGGCCGCGACTTGAGCGTCTCCGTCAATCTCTCAGCAAAGCAGTTCAGCGATCCTGACCTGGCCCTCCAGGTAGAGGAGACCCTCGATCGCCATCAGCTGAGTGGTAGCCGGCTCCATCTTGAAATCACCGAAAGCATGTTACTGGAAGAGAATCGGAACCCAATCGATGTGTTGAAACGACTCAAGGCGTTGGGCGTATCGCTCTCCATAGATGATTTCGGGACCGGCTATTCGTCGCTGAGTTACCTGAAACACTTTCCTGTGGATCAGCTGAAAGTGGACCGTTCCTTCGTCAAAGAGATCCCCTGGGACAGCGACGACATGGAGATCACCTCGGCCATCATCGTGCTGGCGCACAAGCTCAACCTGCAGGTGGTGGCAGAAGGGGTGGAAACGGAGCAGCAACTGCTGTTTCTGCAGCAGAACCAGTGCGACATACTGCAGGGCTTTCTTTTCAGCAGGCCACTTCCTTTCGATGCGCTGAAGAAAAAACTGCTGGAGATGGAACAATCAGACCATACGACATCGGTTCTACCAGGGACAGCGCAGGGGGCAGGTTAGTCGATTCGATGGTCGAATAAATTCGACCCTGCATCCCCGCAGCCTCGCCCACGCCGAAGATCCATTGTAGGGCCGAATTCATTCGGCCAATTCGGTGGTCGAATAAATTCGACCCTGCAACGGTAATGTACCCACTCAATCAGGGGAAGAGCCACTTAGGAGAGTAGTGTAGGATAGGGGTATACGTGCCCACCCTATCTACAGCGATCATCCTTCAAAAAGTGTATATTGAATCCCCTCAATGTGATCACTGCTCGCTCTCTTGAGGCAGCAGGCAAAAGCCGCTAATCATCCACCCGGCGAGATACATGGGGATAATTTTTGTATGATTCATCTCGTTACGCTGGCCCACAGGGTATCCGGTATCCACGCGAGGTATTCAGAGATCCACTCTGCTCTTTTTTCGTGGTCGTTCACGCTCTCGATATCCCGCTTCTGGAGTGGGAGCAAACATGCGCACTGCCGATACGAGAAAGAGTGCATTGCCTTGAATGAAGAGCTCGATCAGGTGCTCGCCATAATAAACAGTGAAGTCGAATTAGAGCCCAAGACCATGTTCGGCAGGGAGTTTTCCTCGCTGTTAGTGGAATATATCCAAACCCTCTCGACCGCCATCAGCAGGCTGTCGGTGATCTGCGCCCACCGATGTCAGGAAGAGACGGGGGTGGGGACGTACAGCGAGGAACAATCACGGACGGATAGAACCGCCTATGACGTATCCATCCAGATCTATCAGAAACCGGGCAAGCAGCTCAATCTACTGGTCAAGAAGCTGTGAGCACTCTTACTGCCGAGGGAGTTGCGGCGCGGAGTTTTCTGATGTGGAGGGAATAGCACGACGGGTTGAAGAAGCAGAACATTATCGACCAACCGCCACCGCTCAGCGCGGTGGCGATTGGCGCTCTGAACTACTGCTAGAGGGAGTCGATCCACTCCTGCATCAGCTTGGTCTTGCAGCCATGCTTAAGGTGCTTCTTCATGTACTTGTCGAGCTTGGACGGGTCTGCCGCGATCTCTGCGGCATGCTTCTCCGACTCGGTGATCTCGGCGATCTGGGTACAGGAGCAACCCCCGGTATCGGCCAGGGTGAAGATCAGCGCATCGCCTTTTTTATCTTTCTTCTTCGCTTCGGTCTTGAACTGGGTGTCACCGAGGGTATCCATCCAGCTATGCTTCTTGAGCCCGTCGGTGGGCGTCTCGAACAGGGGCGTTTCAGGGCAGAGATCGGCCAAGTCCAGCACCCCATCGCCGTCGGTGTCCGTTGAACCGGGGCAGATTATCCAATTATCGGATACCATCGTCTCGGTCTGCTCGCTCGCATCGATTGTGACCGATGTTACGTCTAACCAGGATAGGAGCTGCGTACCTAGTATTCTGGGGACTGTATCGGGTACGGGGTTTATAAGTTCATAGGACACGTTATCCCCGCTCGATGAGTCGATCGTCAGCTGTTGGGGCGTACTGACACAGTCGCTGTTATCATCAGTGCTGCACACCTCGTAAATGCCCAACCCCATTTCGGCGGCAAAGCTCTCCAGCGTGAAGCTCTGCTGGTTGC
Organism: Sedimenticola sp.; assembly: GCA_030590525.1. Classification (GTDB taxonomy): domain Bacteria; phylum Pseudomonadota; class Gammaproteobacteria; order Chromatiales; family Chromatiaceae; genus JAUXBK01. Next base: position 5,117 of record JAUUYI010000167.1, read on the forward strand.
CACCGGCATCCGGCCAGGTAATATCGATATTGGCGATACTGGCCAGCACCTGCGTACCCGTCAGCTGAAACTGGCATGGCTCAGCCGTACCAATAACAGTACCACTGCTTGTGCAGTTGGACTCGAAGCGCATCCCCTGCTCTTCATAAACCAGCACGTCATTTTCCACAAAAACCGGATTGTTCGCAGCATCGTCGAAACCGATCGTCACGCAGCCATCGGCCGCCACAGCGGGCAGTGGGGCGAACAGCAGGGCGCAGGCGAGGATCGGGATACCGCTTTTGATGACTACCCTTGAGGTAGCCGAAGGGTGCAGTGGCCGACTGTCGTCTAAAGCATGGGGTCGGCTCGTGGATCTTATCTTCATGGATTCTCCTGGATTCTGATTGGTTCCCGGGTTATGCCTAATCTGTGTTACGGCGCGGTCTCCCGCTGGGCTGACAGAGGCGA
>JAUUYI010000120.1 GCA_030590525.1 Sedimenticola sp.
CCTTGCGACCTCGGCGCCATAATCGAAATCAACAAGCCCGTTGTACGTGCCCGTTATGAGTTTGCCGAAGCTGGAAAACCGGGATTAGGGTGCCTGATTGGGGAATTTCTGAAAGAAAGAAAACTGATTTAATCGCTAGCCCTATCCTTCGCTATCCGTGTTCCGGCTTTTCCGTCTAATATCGCAGGGGCATCCTTGAGCGTACCGATACCTGCGATGCCGCCTGTCTGCTCAACATACTCACAAGCGGCTTTGACCTTGGGCAGCATGGAACCGGGTGCAAAATCATATTCACCCATTGCCATTGGCGACAGGTGGAGAAGAGGCTGGGCCTCAGGTTCGCCCCAATGTTTATAGACTGCATCGACATCGGTCAGCAGCAGAAAAATATCCGCCTTCAGCTCTCTTGCCAAAAGTGAACTTGCCATGTCCTTATCGATCACCGCTTCGACACCGACCAGGCTTTCATCTGCACGACGCACTACAGGAATCCCCCCTCCCCCTGCGCAAATAACGATAATATTCTGGCTGACAAGCAGTTCGATGACACTCAGTTCCAGGATACGTTTTGGTAGCGGCGATGGAACCACGCGCCGGAAATAGTCACCATCAGGGGCAATACTCCACCCCAGTTGTTGCATAAGCCGCTACGCCTCATCCTTGTGGTAAACCGGACCAATCGGTTTGGTTGGTTTATTGAACGCCGGATCCTTCGACTCTACCTCGATCTGGGTCAATAGCGTTGCGCAACGGCGCCCGCCCGCCCGGCAGTAGATGATTTTTTTGTTGTTCATAGGATTCAGCGTCAATCCCTATTACAATTGATGTTGTTGAGAGCAAGAAAAAACAAGCGGACCTTGTGGGATGGGAAATGCGGACTAAGCATCCTGCCCGGCTCCATGCCCCAACCGTTGCAGTGCCACCTCCCGCATACGGAATTTCTGGAGTTTACCGGTGACCGTCATGGGAAATTTATCGACGAACCAGATGTATCGGGGGATCTTGAAGTGAGCGACACTGCCTTTGAGAAAATCCCGGATCTCCTGTTCATTCGCCTCCTCACCGGCATGCAGCTGGAGCCAGGCCATTACCTCTTCGCCGTAGAAATCATCCGGCACACCGAACACCGCCACACCGACAATCTTCGGGTGGGTAAACAGCGCATCCTCGATCTCCCGTGGATAGATGTTCTCCCCGCCGCGGATGATCATCTCTTTCAGCCGTCCGGTGATCCGCAGGTAACCATCCGCATCCATGCTGCCCAGGTCCCCCGAATGGAGCCACCCCTTCTCATCCACGGCCTTTCGGGTCGCCTCATCATTACCATAATAACCCTGCATGATGTGGTAGCCGCGAAAGCATATCTCCCCGATTTCACCCAGGGACAGGGTCTCTCCGTTACCGGTGGCGACGACCTTCACCTCCTGGTGGGGTAGATTAGTGCCCACCGTCTCAATTCGGCGTTGCATGCTGTCATCTCTTGAGGTGAGATGGGTCAGCGGCGAGGCCTCCGTCTCCCCATAGCCGATCAGGATCTCCGTACAGTGCATATCGCGCATCACCTTTTGCATCAGCACTGAGGGGCAGGGGGCACCGGCCATGACGCCGGTGCGCAGGCTGGAGAGGTTGATACCCTTAAATCCCGGGTGCTCCAGTTCGGCGATGAACATGGTGGGGACACCGTGGATGGCGGTGCAATGCTCGGCCTCCACCGCCTCCAGCACCCGTAGCGCATCGAAGTGTTCGCAGGGAATCACCATGCAGGCACCGACAGAGAGGCAGAGCAGGTTGGAGACGACCATGCCGAAACAGTGATAGAAGGGCACCGGGATGCAGAGACGGTCCCGCGCTGTAAAATGCATCGCCCGGGCCGCAAACCAGGCGTTGTTGAGGATATTGTGATGGGACAGTTCCACCGCCTTGGGGAAACCGGTGGTGCCGGAGGTGTACTGGATATTGATCGGATCATCCCTGTCCAGCGAGGCCGTGGTCCGATCGAGCATCTCCTCTGTCACCCCCTCCCCCGCCTTCATTACTTCCTGCCAGGTGACAAACCCTGGGCCAGGAGAAGCGGTCTGTTCCGGATCTGCCGGATCATAGACCATCACAGCCCTGATAAAGGGGAAATCCGGATTCTGCAGCCTCCCCTCCAGCGGCTGTTCAAGTTGCGGCAGCAGCCCCTTGAGCATGCCGAGATAGTCACTGCTGCGGAATGCGGGAATGACGAACAGGCCCTGCACCTCGGAACGCTGCAGGGCATAGACCAGCTCCTTGGGGCGATAGGCCGGATTGATATTGACCAGGATGGCACCGATACGTGCGCTGGCCATCTGCAGCAGCAGCCACTCGATGTTGTTGGTGGACCAGATGCCGATGCGGTCCCCCTTGCCGAACCCAACGCCCAGTAGACCCAGAGCGAGTTTGTCGATGGCCTGCGCTAACTGTGCGTAGGTCAGACGCCGTTGCTGCGGCAGTGAAACCACTGCCTCCTGCTGCGAATGGCGCTGGGCTATGCCGGCAAAATGCTCAGGGATGGTGGAACCCGACAGCGCCTCATTTCCGCCCCGGTGAAAGTAGCTTTTCTGGGGGTTGTTCATGGTATGCCTTCCCAATAAGCATCCACCCGCCCCTGGATCTCCGCCAGCAGTGTCTCGTTTCGTTGCGGTTGAAACAGGTGGGCGAAGCGCCCCTGTTTCTGCAGATACTCCTCTACAGGCACCCGTTTGCGGGGAGGTTTGGTATGCACCACCTCACCATCCACATACTCCTTCAGCGGCCAGATGCCGCTCTTGACCGCCAGCTTACCGATCGCCACCGACTCCCTGGGATCGAAATCCCAACCGGTGGGACAGGGTGACAGGGCGATGATCAACCGTGGCCCTTTCAGCTTCTTTGCCTTCTCGATCTTGCGGGCCAGATCCAGGGGCTCGGCACCGATCACGGTAGCCACATAGGCCGGTCGGTGCGCCGCCCAGATATCGAACAAAGGCTTCTTGTAACCCGGAAAACCCATCATGCCCCGGCTGATGGCTGTCCTGGCGGCGTGGGGGGTGGCATCTGAATACTGCTGACCGGTATTACCGTAGCCCTCGTTGTCGTAGCAGATATAGAGAAAATCCAGATTCCGCTCGATGGCACCGGAGGTGGCGGAGAGCCCCATGCCGTAGGCCGCCCCATCTCCAGTCAGGGTGACCACCTGCATATCCTCTTCTGCACCTATCTCTCCCTTCTCCAGAAGGATATCCAGCGCGTCCCTGGGCCCCGGCGGGAGCGGAGGCCATGGCAGTGTAGAGCCAGGATCCACGAAACGGTGTAAAAGGATAGACGGCGAGCAGCGTCATGCAGCCCGCGGCGTTCACGAAGGCGCTTTTTTCACCCAGGATATCGTAGATCTGGTGCAGCGCCTCCAGCCCACCGCAGCCGGCACACATGGGGGTGCCCGTTCCCAGCAGATGGGTGGAGGGCAGCTGTTTTACGTTCTTGAACAGAGTTTCATTCATAGCCATTATCCCTCTCCCAGTTGCCGCCGCTCCACCTGGGCAATCGCCTGAAGTTTGCGCGTCTCCCGCAGCTCCGTCTCGGTGTAGAGCAGCCGAGGCGGCGGTGTCTCACCGGTTTCCGCCGCCTTGCGAATCACCTCGGCCATTTCATAGAACTCTTCGGGGGCGATATCCCTGCCGCCCAGTCCACCGATGAAGCTGGCCAGCACCGGCGGTGCTTCAGGCTGACCATAAAGTGCTGAGGTCACCTCGGTATGCAGTACACCACCGGCGCCGATGGAGAGGTTCTGATCGATCACCGCGACGCCGCGCCTGCCGGCCAGTTCACACCGGAACACCGCTTCCGGAAAGAGGCGTAGCAGACGCGGCCGCAACAGGCCGATCAGCCAGCCGTTGGAGCGCAGCCAGTCCACCGCCGCCTTCGCCTTGGTCGCGAAGGATCCCATCATCACGAACAGGTACTCCGCATCATCGCAACAGTAGGCCTCGACCACTGCATGGCGGCGCCCGAACAGCGCCTCGAACTCCTCAGCGACCCGCTCATAGACCTTCAGGGCATTGCGGGCAGCAAGATGGGTCTGGTAACGGAAATAGAAGTAAGGGCCCCCGCCCAGTACCGCCACCGCCTGGCTCTCCGGCGCGCTGGCGCGGAATCGAATGCTTCCGGGTTCGAAAGCGGGGAGAAACCGCTCCACCCTCTCCCGCTCCGGAATTTCCACCGGCTCCCGGGTGAAGGAGAGGTAGAAGCCATCCATGTTGACCAGCACCGGCAGGCGCACCTGCTCATCCTCGGCCAGCCGGTAGGCCAGGAGCACAGTGTCCAGTACCTCCTGACAGGTGGCGCAGTGGAGCTGCAGGAAACCGCTGTCCCGGGCTGCCAGGATGTCGTTGTGATCCGGTTCCAGGGTGATGGGCGCCGACAGCCCCCGGGAGACATTCACCAGGACGAAGGGAGCACGCCAGCCGGCGACCGTATACAGCATTTCCATGCCGTAGAGCAGTCCCTGGCTGGAGGTGGCACTGAAGACCCGCACCCCGGTAGCGGCCGCCGCACCCGCGGCGGTGATCATGGAATGTTCCGACTCCAGGGTGACCAGGCGACCTTCCATCTCCCCGTTGTCGATCCAGCCGGCCAGTGACTCGATGATCTCGGTCTGTGGCGTGATGGGAAATGCCGGCACGTAATCCACGCTGGCCAGGCGCGCGCCCCAGGCGGCCGCCCCGTTGCCAGTCAACAGTATTCGCTTCATACCCCCTCCTCCGAGGATTCTTCCTCCTGGGCCAGATATTCCGGTATGGCCGCAATAGCGTGAGGCGGACATTGTGCCACGCAGATGAGACAACCCTTGCAGTGGTCATAATCGATCCGGGGATAGCCGTCTTCCTGGACCTTGATGGCACCGTCGGGACAAAAGGTGCTGCAGACCCACCAGCAGCGATTGCAGCGTTCATAGTCGATCACCGGACGCATGGTGCGCCACAGGCCAGTTTTTAGTTGCTCGCTGGTATCCGCGGCATGAATCGTCGGGGCCGAGATCCCGGCCTCCTCCAACGGCAGCTCGATCCAGTCCGGGTGCTGCCAACCCACCGCCGACAGATCATCGGTCAGTGAGACAATCCCGGCGTGTTCAGCCATCAGATCGTAGGCTGACAGCGCCATCTCCAGATTCTTTCCCACGACGCTTTCATTCAGATGCGCCAGTTCATCCCGGATCCAGCCCATCCGGATTGTGGATGGTGCCCCGGGAGTCGGCCACGCCGACCAGAATAGCGCCCTTGTCCGTCAGAAATCGGGCGGTATTCTTACCGACGGCACCAAATCCCTGGACCACAAAACTTGCCCCTTCCAGCTCGAAATCACAGTGCTCCAGCGCAACCTCCACCACATGGCTCAAACCCCAGCCTGTTGCCCCGATCTCATCCAGTGGAATACCTCCTATCTCACGGGGAAGTCCCACTGAGCGGCCTATCTCATCGTTCACCCAGGCCATACACTCCTCATCCGTTCCCATATCCGGACCGAAAATGTACTCCTCGATATCAGCAAGGGCGCAGGCCATCCCCCGTATCAGCCGTTCCTTCTCTTCTCTTGGCATCTTCGGATAGCCAAACAGCACCGACTTGCCGCCGCCATGGGGCAACCCGGCCGCGGCGTTTTTGAGTGTCATCGCCCTGGCCAGCCGGGCACACTCCCTGGTACTGACATCCGGGGCCATCCTCAGCCCGCCGATGGAGGGCCCGGCCGCCACATTATCGACCACCAGCACCGCCTTGAGGCCATGAGTGGGTTCGTGGATATGAATGACCTTGGTCGGTCCCAGATCATCGGCGTAATCGAATATCTCACCCATGGAAAACTTCCTTCTTTTTTTGACTGCTGTCTCGTCAGAACGGTCTACTATTCATAAGTTAAGCATGAATTTCCGGACTCGGTGGAAATAGATAAAGAAGAGGAATAGCAATTATGATCACGCTGGCCGATATAAAAAAAGCGCGTTCGAGACTCGGCGATTCCATCTTCTGCTCACCCTGCCCCCACTCCGAAACCCTTAGCCGTCTGACCGGCTGCAAGCTGTTCCTGAAGCTGGAGAACCTGCAGATGACCGGCTCCTTCAAGGATCGGGGGGCACTGAACAAGATTCTCCAACTCAGCGGGGAGCAGAAGCGAGCCGGGGTGATCACGGCCTCGGCCGGCAACCACGCTCAGGGTGTCGCTCATGCAGCCAGAATCAGTGGTATTCAGGCCACCATCATCATGCCTGAAACCACGCCACTGTCGAAGTTCAGAGGCACCAGGGAACTGGGCGCGGAGATCATTCTGCATGGCAGCGGTTACGATGCGGCTTATAGCAAAGCACGGGAACTGCAGGCCGAACGCGGCTGCACCTTTATCCACGCCTTCGATGATCCGGATATCATCGCGGGCCAGGGCACCATCGGCCTGGAACTGCTGGAGCAGGTCCCGGATATGGATACGGTGGTTGTACCAGTGGGCGGAGGCGGACTGATCTCCGGAATCGCAACGGCGATCAAGACATGCCGTCCCGAGGTTCGGCTGGTGGGTATCGAAACGGAACGTATGCCGTCCATGAAAGAGAGTATCG
>JAUUYI010000022.1 GCA_030590525.1 Sedimenticola sp.
CCCGGGATCCCGCTTTCATCGACGGGCTGTTGCGCAAACACGACCGGCTGGCCAAGCAGATCAAGCGGATGCTGGACCTGCTCAAACCCCAGAACTATGTGCGGGTGCGTTACCAGGAGGAGGGGAGTGAGCTGGACCTGGATATCGCCATCCGCTCCCTGATCGACTTCAAGAGCGGCCACAATCCGGACCCGCGGATCAATGTCAGCCACAAGCACGATGATCGCAACATCGCCGTCTCGCTGCTGCTGGATCTTTCGGAATCCCTCAACCAGACGGTGAATGGCAGCGGCCAGACGATCCTGGAGTTGAGCCAGGAGGCAGTCTCCCTGCTGGCCTGGGCCATCGAGCAACTGGGTGACAATTTCTCTATCAGCGGTTTCCACTCCAACACCCGGCACGAGGTGCGCTATTATCATATCAAGGGTTTCAGCGAGCGCTGGGATAAGGAAGTGAAGGGGCGCCTGGCGGCCATGGATGCCGGTTATTCGACCCGTATGGGCGCAGCCATGCGCCATGCAGCCCACTATCTGGCGCACCAGAAGGCGGAGAAAAAGCTGCTGCTGATCCTTACCGACGGCGAACCGGCCGACATCGATGTGAAGGACGGGCAGCATCTGATCGAAGATGCCCGCATGGCAGTCAGGGAACTGGACCAGCAGGGGATCTACAGCTATTGCATCAACCTCGATCCCCGGGCGGACGAGTATGTGACCGATATTTTCGGCTCCCACTATTCGATCATCGACAACATCGAACGCCTGCCGGAGAAGCTGCCCAAACTGTTCATGGCACTGACCAAATGAACCGATAGTGATGGTGGAGCGGGGTGGGGTTATTTTCGCGCAAGGGTGAAAAGCAAAAGACAAAAAACGTTCTCGCGCAAAGAACGCAAAGACGCAAAGGAAAACAAAAACAACAAAACATACAAAAAAATGATTGCTGGTTGTTTCAATGTTTATGAAGGAGCACCGCGCCATCGAATGGCCAAGGAGTCGTAAACAGACCACGATTCCAGAATGCCGTGACAGGTACTCCGTGCCTTGTTCCTGAGCACTGACACCCGTCCAGGGTGCCCAACCAGCCAGCATTTTTTGTTTTTCTTTGCGTCTTTGCGTCTTTGCGCGAGAATGTTTTTAAAGTTTTTTCGATTTTGCATGATAGATGCTTAATGAACAGTGACCAGTGGGATCAGGCCATAGAGTGGGAGCGGGCCCATCTCTGGCACCCGTACTCCTCGATGATCGACCCTCAGCCAGCGCTACCGGTAGTGGCGGCTGAGGGAGTCAGACTGCGTCTGGCGGACGGGCGGGAACTGATCGACGGTATGGCCTCCTGGTGGTGCGCGATCCACGGTTACAATCACCCCCGGCTCAATCAGGCACTGCAGGGGCAGCTGGGGCGGATGGCCCATGTGATGTTCGGCGGCCTGACCCATGAGCCGGCGATCGAGCTGGCCCGGCGGCTGGTGGCCCTGACCCCGGAGCCTCTGGAGAAGGTCTTTTTCAGCGACTCCGGGTCGGTAGCGGTCGAGGTGGCCATCAAGATGGCTCTGCAGTACTGGCAGGCACGGGGAGAGAAGGGGAAGGCCCGGCTGCTGGCCCTCAGAGGGGGGTATCACGGTGACACCTTCGGTGCTATGTCGGTCTGCGATCCGGTCACCGGTATGCACCACCTGTTCGGAGAGGTGCTCCCGCAACAGCTGTTTGCGGAAAGGCCCGCCTGTCGATTCGGGCAGACCTGGGACCCGACAGACATTCAACCCTTTGCGGTGCTGATGGAGCGCCACCACCAGGAACTCGCCGCGGTTATCCTCGAGCCCATCGTACAGGGGGCAGGGGGGATGTACTTTTACCATCCGGAGTACCTGCGCGAGGTACGTGCGCTCTGTGACCGTTTCGGGGTGCTGCTGATCATCGATGAGATCGCCACGGGGTTCGGTCGCAGTGGCCGGCTGTTTGCCTGCGAATATGCGGATGTAACTGCGGATATTCTCTGCCTGGGGAAGGCACTGACCGGCGGCTATCTGACCCTGGCCGCAACCCTCACCACCAGGCAAGTGGCAGAGACCATCTCCCGTGGCGGGGCCGGCTGCTTCATGCACGGTCCCACCTTCATGGCCAACCCTCTGGCCTGCAGCGTGGCGCTGGCCAGCCTCGACCTGCTGCTGGAGGGGCAGTGGCAGGCGCGGGTGCTGCGGATCGAACAGCAGTTGCGCCGGGAGCTGGCGCCGGCTGAGGCACTAGAATCAGTCGCGGAAATACGCGTGCTGGGGGCCATCGGTGTCATCGAAATGCGGCGGCCGGTGGATCTGCAGCAGATAACCCCGGCGCTGGTTGACGCCGGGGTGTGGCTGAGGCCGTTTGGTCGACTGGTCTACATGATGCCCCCTTATGTGATAAGCGCAGCCGACCTCTCCTTTCTCTCGGCAGCGACCCTCAAAGTGATAACTACACTCCGGTAAGCCTCAAAGGGCTGCCACCGTCCTTCACTTCTCAGCTACTACGGGCGCTGATACCACAGGCTGGGCAGCAACTACCGGGTAGCTATAGACGGGGTACGGGTTGTAAGCGTAGTGCGGATAACCGCCATAGCCCAGGTAGCCACGGTTGTATCTTGCATAATATGGGTAACCGCCATAACCCCCATACCCGCCATACCCGCCATACCCGCCATAACCCCCATAACCCCCATAACCCCCATAACCCGGGTAGTATCCGCCATAGTACGGGTACCCCCAGCCACCGCCACCAAAGCCGAAGCCAAACCCACCACCTCCAAACATTCCACAGAAGAATGCCTGTGATTGCACAGGGATTGCCAGCAGCAAAGCCCCAAGTACCGCGGAGATAAGAACTGTACGTTTTTTCATGACTGCTCTCCTTGTTCTGCTACAACTTACTCCCATCCTCCCGATGGTTGGATTTCCTTATCCTTACTGTTAATTATGGATTCCATTTCCCATTTTTCAAATAACATCTGTTGATAACAGCTATCGAACAATTTTCTTGATCTCATTCTGCCTCCATCGCTCTACCAATGTAGAGCTGTCGGCAGGGGGCCGATGCCTGGCCGTAGACGTCCCCGTCAGGGGACACCCGGCCCGCTTTTACCCCAAAACTAAGGGTAGTTTACCTCGGAGGCTGTCGGATTTGACCGATCGAAGCGAAAATCACGGGGAGCGAATCAAATCAGTTTATCGAATGAGGCGAATAGGTCGCTCCCGGCATCCCTGCCTCCCGCGACACTCGTACATCCCTGTACATCGTGGACCTATTTAACGAATTCGATAAGCTGAGTTGATCGCTCTCCAGGGATTTGCAGCCGATTAGCGTTAAATCCGACAGCCTCCTGGTGCCTGCGATAGTCAGGTGATCGGCGTTAAGCGGATCTCCACACGGCGGTTCTGCGCTCTTCCCTCGGGGATATCGTTGCTGGCAATGGGTGAATCTTCACCCATACCCTGGATCTGGAGGCGCTGTTGCAGTACCTGTTGATTTTCCAGGTAGTGTTCCACGTTGGTGGCTCGTCTCACCGACAGCTGCTGGTTATAGTCATAGGCACCGGTACTGTCGGTATGCCCGATCACATCGACGTAGGTTTTTTCGAATTCGTTGATCACCAGTGCGACAGAGTTCAACACCGGGTAGAAGTCTGCCGAAATATTACTGGAATTGGTTGCAAACGTAATATTTCCTGGCATATTCAGAATAATGCTGTCGCCGGCCCGGGTAACGCTGACGCCGGTGCTCTCGAGCTGGGCGCGCAGTTTTGCCTCCTGCCGGTCCATGTAGTTCCCCACCGCTCCCCCGGCCAATGCACCGATGCCCGCTCCGAGTAGCACGTTTTTACGTTTGCCGCTGAAGATGGCAGCAGCCAGCGCACCACCTACGGCACCGATACCGGCACCAATGGCAGTATTGCTGGTCTTCTGCTCGCCAGTATAAGGGTCGGTGGTCTGGCAGCCGGTAACGGCCAATGTGGTGGCCATGGCAATGGCCAGGAAGAGTGGGTTTCGGCCTTTTACGGTGCTAGCCGAAAAGGGGTCCCTGGCAGAGTCTACTGCTGGCAGGGTGGGGGAGTTGATCGTCATAATACAGATTCCTTGTTACCATAATAAATTCGTTGCTAAGGGTACAACGGGATAGCCTCATATGCGACTGCCAGGAACCTGCCTTTTCCAGCGCCAGGCGTCCCCCATCAGGGGGCAGAGAGGGCCTCGCGATGGTCACTGTGAAACAGCGATTGCCCCGTCCATCTTCAGGCATTGACAAAATAGACCTGATCTATAAGGATACGGCTCAACAGGGCAATAACCGCGAGGATAGATTTATGAGTAACACCAATGACCATCTTACGCGCTCCCCACTGTTGCCAAGACCATTTACCCTTCCCCTGGCACTTATCCCCGGTGCGGCTCACAGTCAGGTACTGGCGCGGATCCTGAACCACATCTTCGCCCCCGAGCTCGAGGATGGTGAGCTGGACTTCCTCGAGCAGAAAGTGATGCGGATCGATGTGGTGGATGCCCGTATCAGCTACCGGCTGACGTTGCTGGATGGGAAACTCAGAGCGGCAGAGAGTAGTTTGCCGCACGCCCTCAGTATTGAGGGTTCGATTTACGATTTTCTTCTGCTTGCGACCCGGCGGGAGGATGCCGATACCCTGTTCTTCAATCGCAGGCTGCGTCTGGGTGGTGATACCGAACTGGGCCTCTATGTGAAGAATTTTCTCGATGCCCTGGAAATGGAGGGTCGCCTTGGTCCTCTCCTCAAACTGCTCGACGGCATAACCTCCGTTGTCAGCCGGATTTCCGCGTTCGACCAGCCGGTTCAAAAACAGACCATGACGGGCCGTAGCCTCTGATTCGAGAGGCCAGCTGAAGCTCCGATGGATGGTATCGATTCAAGGTGCCTGAACTCTAGCCCGCATTTCTCACCGGGGGGCGAGATGATCGCGTAGAGATTTGGATTCACAAGGAATTATCTGAAGGAGTGGAATAACAGTGTGTATTTCCGACTGAAGAAAATTTCTTGTGGATTCAAAGATCAAGCGAGGGCTCGTCATTCTGGTGAGAAATGCGGGCTAGACGCCATACCCGCTTCACCATGCCAGTAGCCGTTGCAGTAGTCGGCTGGTCTCATTCGTTCCAGTAACGCTTGCCCCTCTGCCGGCGCCAGCTCCCCGTTCAGGCATTTATGGAAGGTCTCGATCACCCGCTCTGTATGGTGTGACTGTGGGCTGATGCGTACCACGTCCACCTCAAGATCGCGTATACGTTCCAGATCACCCAGCAGGTTACAGATCTGCGCGGACTGGGTCTGGATGCCATTGAGTGCCAGAAACCGGGTGTCGTCCTGGGTAGAGAGCGTAAGACCATCAGGATAGTCGATACAACGGTATTGGCAGTCATCCTTCGGCAGGTTGTGGGCTCGCGCCGTGAAACAGCGTGCGGAATAGGCCAGGGGTAGACGACCATAGGCGAACAGCTCGGTCTCCACGCCCTGTGGGCGTGTTGCCTGTATGTCTGCCAGCGTTTCGTGGGAGAGTTCCAGCGGGAAGACCCAGCGTTTCAGCCCCTGCCGGGCAAGCAGTGCCAGGGTGCGGTCATTGTAGATATTGACGCTGTGGCCCGTGACGAAGGCTCTGCCCCGCATCAGCTGCACTGCCCCCATGTCGTTGGCCTCGACCAGATACTCCTCATTGGCACAGATGCGCTTGAGTCGTTTCATCTCGGATTCAGCCTCGAGCAGGGCCAGGGTGGAGATGACCACCTCCTTGCCTGCAGCCTGGAGGCGGGCGGCGAGATCGAACCAGTCGTCGGTGCGCATCAGGGTGCGCTTGGAGCAGATTGTCTCACCGATGTAGACGATGTCCACCGCTGACGCGGCCACCTGTTCGTAGAACGCGAGCAACTGTTCTCTGGGCCAATAGTAGAGAACCGGCCCGAGGGAAATTCTGGGTTGTTTTGTCATATATTACGGGCCTCTCTCACCATTGATATACCTGATTACCTACGTGTCTAAGCTATGCTCCAAGGCAAGGGGCAGCCTGGACGCCGTAGGGGGGATAAGCGTAGCGCATCCACCCTTCTGGGCGTTGCGGCATGTGGTCAGGCCATTGGTGGATGCGCTACGCTTATCCCCCTACGAAATTGCCCCGAAATATTGAGAATTTACGGCGAAAATGGCTTGAAAACCAGCTTAGACATGTAGGTGATCAGGTTGAGGTATGGGTTTGACCGGGTACTTCACGGTAAATCAATATTTTTGACAAAACGCATTCCAACTGTCAGCAGAAATGTAGGGTCGAATTTATTCGACCATCGAATCGGCCGAATGAATTCGGCCCTGAAACGTAATCTACCCACTTGATCAGGGGTAGAGCCAGTCTCTTATCCCCCATATATCCCCCGTTTCAGGTGTGGTTCCGACCTGCATTGTAACGCTATTGTAACATTTGACCGATAGTATCTCTCGGGTCCAAGGATTACATTTTCGAACCGATGGTCGCCCATAGAGCTCAACTAGAGCGGCTATAAATTCAGCCTCAGAGACTGAATACCCAAACTAAGGAATAAAAATCATGCCAATTCATTCCAAAGACGATGTCAGAGGGTCACTCCTGGATGACGTGTACGCATCCGCCGATCTCTCAGGGGTTATGCCGAAATACAAAATGCCAGAGAAAGAACATTCGCCGGAGCATGCCTTCAGTGTGGTCCGTGACGAGCTGATGCTGGACGGCAATGCGCGTCAGAACCTGGCAACCTTCTGTCAGACCTGGGAAGAGCCCGAGGTCCACCAGCTCATGGACCTCTGTATCGACAAGAACATGATCGACAAGGACGAGTATCCACAGTCGGCAGAGATCGAGGCACGTTGCGTGCATATGCTGGCCGATCTGTGGCACTCGCCTGACGCCGCCAATACCCAGGGGTGCTCGACCACCGGTTCCAGCGAGGCGGCGATGCTCGGTGGAATGGCCATGAAGTGGCGCTGGCGTGAGCGGATGCGGGCCCAGGGCAAGCCGACCGATAAGCCAAACATGATCACCGGCCCGGTGCAGATCTGCTGGCACAAATTCGCCCGTTACTGGGATGTTGAGATCCGTGAAATCCCGATGGAGCACGGTCGCCTGCTGATGACCCCGGAAGAGGTTCTCAAACGTTGCGACGAGAATACCATCGGTGTCGTACCCACCCTCGGTGTCACCTTTACCTGCGCCTACGAGCCGGTAAAGGCGGTCGCCGATGCGCTCGATCAGCTGCAGAAAGATACCGGGCTGGATATTCCAATCCACGTCGACGGTGCCAGCGGCGGTTTTCTCGCCCCCTTCTGCGCCCCCGAACTGGAATGGGATTTCCGCATTCCCCGGGTCAAGTCGATCAAGACCTCGGGTCATAAATTCGGCCTGGCACCCCTCGGGGTTGGATGGGTCGTGTGGCGTGATGCAGAGGATCTTCCCGAGGACCTGGTCTTCAACGTCAACTATCTGGGCGGCAACATGCCCACCTTCGCGCTCAACTTCTCGCGTCCGGGGGGGCAGATCATCGCCCAGTACTACAACCTGCTGCGCCTCGGCAAAGAGGGTTACCGCAAGGTCCATATGGCCTGTTATGAGACAGCCCAGTATCTGGCCGATGAGATCGGCAAGATGGGGCCTTTCGAGGTCATCTATGGCGGCGATCCGAAGGGCGGCATCCCGGCATTGTGCTGGAAGATCAAGGACGGCTTCGATACCCATGGCTACACGCTGTATGACCTGGCCGATCGTCTGCGCAGCCGCGGCTGGCAGGTGCCGGCCTACTCCCTGCCGGCCAACTGCGAAGATCTGGTGATCCAGCGAATCCTGGTGCGCCACGGCGTCACCAAGGACCTGGGCGCGCTTCTTCTCGAGGATATGAGACGAACCTTCGAGTACTTCAAGAAGCACCCCATCACCAACTCCATGGGTGCTGATGAGGCAAGCGGCTTTCATCACTAGGCGCCTGTCGGGCCGCCCGGCGCGCATCACCGGGCGGCCCTGTTTATGCCGGGCAGGATATCTCGACATCGAACTCTGTACTACGCAACCTGTCATCAGAGACAGAGGTAGAGATTATGTTTAGAAAAAACCGTTGGCCCATTTCCCATGTGATCATAGGGGTTCTTATTCTTGCGGCAATTACCGCCGGTGTAGCGGTCGCGGCCGAGAAAAGTGCAGCCGGCGCTGGAAAAGTGCTTGCCGAGACCGAACATTTCGCTGGCGTAGCCCTGGAGATGTTCAAGCCGGTAGTGAATACCGGTTTGCATGGCTTTTTTGAACTGCTCGACAAGCAGCCGATCGTGTTCCTGCTGCTGGCCTTGGCGATCGGTTATCCGCTCGGCAAGGTCGCGGTGAAAGGCGTCAGCCTGGGCTCGACCGCCGGCACCCTGGTGGCCGGACTGGTGATTTCGATCACGGCCTCGATCGGCTTTGATATCAACTACGCGATCCCCGGTATCGTCTCGTCGCTCTTCCTCCTGTTGTTCATGTATGCCCTCGGCCTGAAGGTGGGTCCACAGTTCTTTTCTGGTCTGAAAAGCGGCGGTCTGGCTTTCATCGTCCTGGCCCTCATCGTCTGGTCGCTCAATTGGGTCATCGCCTTTTTCGGCGTGAAACTGGTTGGCCTCGATCCGGGCTATGCGGCGGGAATCATCTCGGGCAGCTACACCGTCACTGCGGTGATCGGTGTGGCGACCTCGGCCCTGCAGAGCGGTGCCTATAC
Organism: Sedimenticola sp.; assembly: GCA_030590525.1. GTDB lineage: Bacteria > Pseudomonadota > Gammaproteobacteria > Chromatiales > Chromatiaceae > JAUXBK01. The sequence goes on from JAUUYI010000022.1 coordinate 8,750, forward strand.
GCCGCCGTCGGGGATGTCGGCGCAACAGGTCAGCGCCAATATCGCCGCCGGCTACGCCATTAGTTATGTGGTATCGACCATCGGTATCATTCTGCTGATCAAGTATCTGCCGCAGATGTTCGGGCACGATCCGGTTGCTGATGCAAAGAAGGCCGAAGAGGAGATGAGCGGTGGGGCTACCGAACTGGTGCCTGGCGCGGCAGGCTCGCTCATGCTCGGTTTTTCAGCGTTCGATATCCGCGCCTACAAGCTGGAGCATGCTGAACTCATCGGCAAGAGCCTCGGGCAACTGTTTGAGCAGTATCCGCACGCGCCGATCCTGCGCGTGGTGCGGGGTGGCCAGGTGATCGAGCCGGCTGACAATCCGACGCTGCAGAAAGACGACGTCATCACCGTGCGTTCCGATGTCCACAACCTGATCCTCAACAGCGGGGAGGTGGTTGGTCCGGAAGTGGATGAGCCGCAGGCCCGCAATATTCCGCTCGAGGCGGCGGATGTCCGTGTCGGCGCCCGGGGGATGTCCGGCAAGAGCCTCGAAACGCTGGCTGGGGAGATTGGCTACGGGCTCCAGCTCAAGGGGATGTTCCGCCAGGGCGTGCAGATGCCGGCACTGCCGAAGACGGTGGTCCAGTTCGGCGACGTCCTTCGCATCGTGGGCCCTGACTGGTGCGTGCAGCGGGCGGCCAAGGCCCTCGGCGGGCGCGCGCTCCTCGATACCTCGACCACTGAGGTGATGTATCTGGCGCTGGCCATGGTCATCGGTTATCTGGTGGGCCTGCTCAGCTTCAAGGTGGGCGGCATCCCGTTTGCACTCGGCACTTCGGCCGGCTGTCTGCTCGCCGGTATCTTCGTCAGCTACTTCCGCAGCCGCAACCCGGAGTTAGGCGGGCCGGTGAGCGAAGGGGCGCGCAGTTTCCTTCAGGACATCGGCCTCAACATGTTTATTGCGGTGCTGGCCGCCAACGTCGGACCAAAGGTCATCAGCTCGTTCCACGGTACGACCGTGCTCTGGGTGGCACTCATCGGTGGCTGTGCCGCACTGTTGCCGGTGGTGGTCGCCTTCATCGTCGGTATAAAGGTGTTCAAGCTGAATTCGGTGGTATGCGATGGTGCCTGCACCGGTGCGCGTAACAGTACGCCGGGCCTGAATGCGATCAACGACCAGTCGAAGAGCTCGATCGCGGCGGCACCCTACCCGGTGACCTATGCCTTGACCACGGTGCTGGTGTTGATCGGCGGGTATATTGCGCAGGTTCTGTCATAGCCGATTAGACGGCACAGGCGCACAGGAGACCCGGGTGGGTCCGCGTTCATCGGCTCACCCGGGCTTCTCTTTTTGTTGACGTGTGATAACAGAATCTATAATGAATGACTGAAGAACGACAGCCGGTGCGGATCGCAGTCAACGTGATGCGGGCGCGTCTGACGGTGGTGGGTTTCAACCTCACTATCATCGCCTTCCAGCTCAGCGCGCTCCCCCAGCTTCCCGGCGCTGTTCAACTGCCGAATCTGGATCTGCCGCTGCACCTCGAGGCTGTCACCGCGCTGCTCATGGGTCTGGGGTTGTCAGTCATTGCCCTGACCTGTTTCATCGTCTCGAGCGCCTTCGATCACGAAGGCAGCTGCGATCACTGGACACTGCTGGCCGGGGATCTGTTCATGTATCTGGGTCTGGCGCAGAGCGTAGCTGCATTCTTTGGCCCGTTGTCACAAATCTTTGACCAGGTCACCCTGAATATTACTGCACAGGAGGCGGAGTTGATGACAGTCCGCTCGGCCATTGTCATCACTGGCGGCTTTGCATGGCTTTTTGCAGTGTATGTCGGGCCTGCCGTGTCCCTGCTTCGTTCGCCCTTCGGCAGGCCTGTCACGGTCACCCTGGGGGTTGTGTATGTGTTACTGTTGGTTTCGGTTGCTTATGTCAGTGCGCAGGCGGTACGCCTCGAGGCCGCACGTTCCGGAACCGAGGTAGCGCCTCCGCCCACTCTGATCAACGAACTCATGCAACCGTTGCGGTGGTGAATCAGGATTGAAGGGGTCGGAGTCAAGCCGCGCAAGGTGGAGTAAGGGGTCGGTGGAGTAAGGGGTCGGAGTCAAACCGCGCAAGGTGTGACAGGAATAGCGACTGAATCAGGGCGGTTTGACTCCGACCGCCAGGGATGGCGGAAGTGTCGGTTTGGCCCGGAGCATTCACCGACAGACCCCTGGCACGGACAACATTTTGAAACAAGATACAGAGGAGCGGTGATGATAATAACCAAACGTAAGAGTCGGACTCTGTCGGTCGCCATGCTGATGGTCGCGCAACCGCTGTTTACAGGTATGGCAGCAGCGGAGCCGGTGACCGTCGACCGGGCGCTGCTGGAAAAGTTGCAGCAGGTGATCGAGCAGCAGCAGCAGCAGCTGGGCCGGCAGTCGCAGCAGTTGAAATCACAAGGGGAGTTGCTCGATTCTCTGGATAAACAGGTAAAATCACTCAGTTCAGCAACCGCCAGCGCCCAGACCCAGGCGGCCGAGGCCAGCAGCACGGCAAAGCAGGCGGTGGACAGAGCCCGCAAGGCGGAGACAGTGGCCCAGGCGGCGCCCGCCAGCAAGGTGGCCCATTCGGGGCAGGAGCGGGTCAAACTGGTCGTATCGGGTCAAGTCAACCGGGCGTTGACGTTGGCCGATGACGGCGATAAGGCCAAACTCTACAATGTCGACAATGACAACAGCAATACTAGAATCCGTCTGGTGGGCACCGCCAGGGCAACGGATGATCTGACCATAGGGACCCGCTGGGAATATGCGGTTACCTCCAACGAGTCCGGAGAGGTCAGCCAGGACAATGAGAGTGCGGGCGATTTCACCGACCTGCGCTGGGCCGAGGTCTCTCTGGACAGCAGGACCTGGGGTAAGGTCTCCCTCGGTAAGGGAGATACCGCATCCAATAACTCGGCCGAGGTCGATCTCTCAGGGACCGGCGTCATTCAGTACGCCAGTGTGGCGGACACCATGGGTGGCCTCAAATTCCGCGACAGCAATGACAAACTGACGAGTATCCGGGTCAAGGATGCGTTCAAGGACCTGGATGGACTGAGCCGCAAGAACCGGGTGCGCTACGATACCCCCACCTATGCCGGTTTCATACTCTCCACCTCTGCCGTCGCCGACCAGCGCTATGACGCGGCGTTGACCTGGGGCGGGAAGGGCTATGGATTCAAGATGGGTGGTGCTGTGGCCATAGCTGATCCCAATGACGACGACTCGGACAACCAGTATAGCGGTTCGTTTTCGCTGCTGCATGAAGATACCGGTCTCAACCTCACCCTCTCAGCCGGCCTGCTGGAGATGAATGACCAGGGTGATCAGAGCAACATGTATGGCAAGGTGGGGTGGACCCACCGTTTCTTCTCCGTCGGCCCGACGGCATTCGGTGTCGACTATACCCGCTCCACCAACTTCCCGTCCGGCAGTCACGATGGTTACTCGGTTGGCGCCGCGGCAGTCCAGCAGTTCGACGGGTACGGCACTGAGCTCTACGCGCAGATCCGTACCTATTCACTCAGCAACAATGGCTCACCCAGCGCCCAGACCATTACCGGTGGTACGGTCGGGACCCGGGTCAAGTTCTGATAGGGGGTTATTTGTTCGCGAGCCCTTACATTCGATCGGGTATGCCGGGTATGATATTCCCCATTGCCTTGCTGACGCTGCTTTTCATCGGCGGTTGTGCCGGAATGGAGCCATTCGAGCCGCTCAATCACCGTGAAGAAGGTCCCAGTGGCGGTGTTTTTTCCGGTCCGTCAGGGGGTTTCACCATCTTCCGGGGAGGGGATGTGCCACGGCAGGAGGAGCCGGCAGAGAAAGATGCAGAGCCGCAATAACTGTTCGATGCTGGTTTTTGTTGACCCGGCAATAAAAACAACACGACTCCATGGGTGGCGGAGGCAAAGCGACACAGGATGCCAGAGCCGAGAATCAGGGTGAGAGGAGTAGCAGAGCAACTTCTCAATAAATCCATGCAAAAGACGAAAATGCAGGCTGGAGCAAGCGTAGCGGATCCAGCAAAACTCGGGCAGTTGGTGGATCCGCCACGCTTGATCCACCCTACTCATTTGCACGGGGTTATTGAAGCTTTTCGAGTCAAGCCCTTGTATAAATGCAAGCCCTTGTATAAATGTATAGAGGAGACTAGTTTTATGATAAGCAAGCAAATCAAGGCCGCCTGCGCAGTCGCCTGCCTGGCGCTGTCACTGGTTGGCTGGAGCAGCGCAAACGCTGAGTTCATGGTGGTAACCGGCAAGCATTGGCAGAACGGCACCGAGGAGCAGAAGCAGGCATTTCTGCTGGGTGCCGCGACCATCATCGAGCTGGAAAAGGAGATGCAGGGCAGCAACCCGCCAGCGGATGCTGACAGTGCCGTCCCGGTACTGGTACGAGGTCTGAGCCCCCTGACCCTGACTCAGATAAAGGAAAAGCTCGACCAATACTACGCCAGCAATCCAGACAAACAGTCAGTGCCGGTGATCCGTGTCATTTACTTTGAGATGGCGAAACCGCGCGCGGAAGCCAAGTAGGGGATATCCAGATGAAAATGATGAAGAGTCTGTTTTTGCTGGCGTTGGTTGTTGGCGCCACAGGTTGTACCGACATGACCCGCGAACAGCAGGGAATGGTGAGTGGTGGCGCCATCGGCGCCGCGGGCGGTGCAGGTATCGCGGCACTGGCGGGTGGTAATGCCGGTATCGGCGCCATCGTCGGTGGTGCGCTGGGTCTGGTTGCCGGTGATATCAAGGGTGCCAATGAAGAGAAACAGCGTCAATAAATATATTAACCCGTGAGCCATTGGTTCTGAGCCACTATAGTGATCAGAAACTACCGCCTTCAGCCCAAAACTGGCTCCCACGCTCTGCGTGGGAGCCAGGTTGGAAGTTAGATTCAAA
>JAUUYI010000212.1 GCA_030590525.1 Sedimenticola sp.
AATTTACCGGTGTGCTGAATAGTGAGGCTCTTGCAAAACGCCCCCTCTCCCCCCGGGAGAGGGTTGGGGTGAGGGGATCAAAAGAGATAACGCTTTGATTTTAATCACCCTCACCCTGACCCTCTCCCTCAAGGGAGAGGGGATTTAAGAGTTTTGCAAGAGCCTCTAGTTACACTCAATTTTTTCTATCGGGCTGGTCGCTCTCAGCGGAATCAAAATCCCAGGTGGGTAAGTTCTCTTCATCCAGGACGATCTCCTGATCATGGATATGCAGACCATCTGCCGGAACTTCCACATTACCACCACCAAACTCTGCATGGGCAATCTCTTCGGGCAACTGTGCATCTATGATCAGTGGGTGAGCTGGAATGAGCGTCCGGCCCAACTCAACCACCTTGGCCCAGATATCAGGGGACTCCAGTTCCATCGCTGGCGCCACCGTCCCCAACAGCTGGGTAAAACGTTTCTTGTCTTTGCGAAAGGCGTATATCTCCAGCAGTTTCGCCTTCAGAACCCAGCTGTCGGGGTTCAGCCGGATCGCTTCTTTCATCAGTGATTCCGCCTGGCTATAACGCCGGTAGGCGAGGTAGATGTCTGCTTCAGTCAGGGCAGATGCCACGTCTCTTCCTGGCCCCAGAAACAGGCTGGCATCCTCATCCCCATCGCCACTGCCCTCAGCCATCTCCCCCTTATCCCGGGTGTGCGCCGCGACAACTCCATTCTCTACCACCCTGGTATCTTCCATCTCCGTATAAGAGCCGAAGGCATCCATATTGGGCAGTTCCCCCGATTTTCCTCGGTTGCGTGCCAGCATCGCCAGCAACAGCACCAGAAGCAGCACGGCCACCACAACGAGTTGTAACCAGTAACTCTTTACCCAGGCAAAATAGTCCACTGTTTCGGGCGGCTTCACCGGTTGCGCCGGGCTTTTCTCTCCATCCTGGATGATCCTGGCTGCGGTCGAAACGGTGCCAGGGCTCTTTTTTTGCTCCTGAACAGCGTTTACTTCATCCCCCGCATCCTGCCCGGCAGTGACGCCGACTGATGCCTGCCCGGGTTGGTCCTTGAGCTCCGCGATCGCCCGCTCCTTTGTGTTCAATACCCTGCGCAGGGCCTCGATCCTGGCCTCGAGCACCTGATTCAACTCTTTCAGGTCGCTATTGATCGCCTTCACCACCACCAGGTCGTTCCGGGATTCCTCAATGGCCTGTTTCAGTTGCGCCTTCTCATCGCCTGGTGCGAGCTTCTCCGACGGGTGCTCATCTGCCTCCTGCGGCTTCCATTCCGCACCCGACTCCACGATCTGCAAGCGGGCATCCCCTGTATTGGTGATTGGCACTTCACCCGTCACCGGCCCGGATATCCCGGTACCCCGTCCGGGCGCAGGAGTGTCTCTATCCAACCTTCCGCCAGCGGCGGGGGGCTTCTCCACCCGTTTCGATCCTGTCGCCCGCCACGCCCGCCAATCGCGCATCTGCTGCTGAAACGCTGCCCGGGCCTCCCGCTTCGAAAATTTGCTCATGAAAGCCCGATCCGGGACCTTTAACACCACCCCCTGCCGCAACAGATTGATATTGCCCCGGCGAAAGGCGGTCGGGTTGGCGCGCTGCAGCGCCATCATCATCTGCTCCACAGAGACACCCTTATCCGGCCGGGTCCTTGTTGCAATCACCCACAGGGTCTCCGAACTCTTCACCGGCCCGTAGTTCTGCCATCGCCCGGCCGCCGATCGGGTATCGGCCCCTGTGTCATCCGGCCTGGGCTCGTTCCCGGCCGAGGCCGAGGCCGAGGCTACCACCGGATGGTAGGTGGGCGGATCCAGCAGAATGGCATACTCCTTCAGCAGTGCCCCGCTACGCCAGCGTACTCGAACCAGAAAGTTGAGCGCGGGCTCAGTAATGAACGAGCTGGAAGTGACATGGATATAGGCCCCGCCATCATCTGACAGGGTCGGATTGAAGCGCAGACTGGATAACAGCCAGGAGTATTCCAGGCCTGCCAGCTGAAACTCAGCATCGCTGGCCAGCGAGACATGAATATCCTCGATATCGTTCCCATTCAGTGCAGTGAGTTCGATCCGGGCATCCAGAGGCTGACCGATAAATGATGTGACCGATATCCCCTGGAGACCCAGGGCCCCAGCCCACATTGGTACCAGTAGTAGAAATATCCAATACGCTCTTTTGATCATCTGAGTTCCAGCATGAGCACTCTGCTACTTCTATAAATCCCCGGGGGCTGTCAGGTGATGTCGCCATCCCGGTGTTTCGGCTTGACGGGTTTCAAACTGGGCAGACTCACGGACCCCATCACATGCAGCACGATGCCAGCGCCGATGAAGAACACCACCGACGCCACCAGACTGGCCACCACCGGGTGTTCAGAACCCAGCACTCGATCATAATAGACAGTAGCCGCCACGCTGACCAGCGCAGCCAGATAACTGATCATGCCAACCGAGAAGGAGATTTTCTGTCCGATTTTACGACGCGCCACCAGGCTTTCCATTGTAATCGAGAGTAAGGAAACCAAGGGTACCCTAATACGAAGGTATCGGCCAACCGTGTTAATCTCTCAGCCTGAACCGGTTGCCCTTTATTCGTTACAGCATACTCGATGACCCGAAAACCAGATTACCCTTTAAAGTTTGAACAGATCGCCACTCAGACCCTCTACCCGAGGCTGTCCGATTCCAGCCGTTCGTTCGTCCATGAGCGAGCCATTTTGCACCGGTTCACCTTGCAGGAACTTCAACTGGTCAGCGAGATCACACTCGATCTCGAGATGTGGCAGCAGGGTGACATCCGAGAGCTATGGCCGCACGAAGCAACCACTCCGCCGGATAGATCCGGCAAAAAACGGTTGTTGCAGGCGTTCAAACGCCGTTGGGAGGCACTGCGGGAGGCTCCCAACCGCTATCTTCCCATCCCCCTGGAGACCAGGCAGCCAGTCAAGGCGAAGGTGGTCACCCGGGAAAAGGGAGAGCTCGGCCTCGGTTTCTGCCCGGTGGCATCACCGAAGACCCGTTGCTGCAACCTGCTTACCCTGGACGCCGTGGACAACTGCGGCTACGGCTGCTCTTACTGCAGCATCCAATCCTTCTTCAGCGACAACCAGGTCTTCTTCGACCAGCGGCTGGAGGAAAAACTGGCAGCGCTGCCAATCGAACCGGAACAGATTTACCACATTGGCACCGGTCAGTCCTCCGACTCACTGATGTGGGGTAACAGTCACGGCCTGCTCGACACCCTGATCCGCTTCGCTGACCGTCATCCCAACGTGATCCTGGAATTCAAGACCAAATCGGCCAATATCGGTCACCTGCTGAAGCAGCAGCTGCCGGCCAACATGCTCTTTACCTGGTCCCTCAACCCGCAACCGATCATAAGCCACGAAGAACAAGGCACGGCCTCTCTCGAACAACGGATCGATGCCGCCCGGCGACTGGCTGACCGGGGTGCTATTATTGGCTTTCATTTCCACCCCATGATTCACTATGATCGCTGGCAGGCGGATTACAGCGCACTGTTCCAGGAGGTGCAGCGCCGGTTCGACCCGGAGGAGGTGGCCATGATCTCTCTCGGCACCCTGACCTTCATCAAACCGGTGATTCGCAGCATCCGGGAACAGGGCAACCACAGCCAGATCCTCAAACTGCCACTGGTGAAGGCGGATGGTAAACTCTCCTATCCGGACGAGATCAAACTGGCCCTCTTTTCCCATGCCTACCGAAGTTTTGCCGGTGACTGGAGGGAGCAGGTCTTTTTCTACCTCTGCATGGAGAACCAACGCTTCTGGAAACCGGTGTTCGGTTTCGAGTATGAATCCAACGATGCCTTCGAGCAGGCGATGAAGCAGAGCTACCTGGGGAAAATAAGAGCGAAGTCCATGCCATGAACACACGGATGGCTGAAGATCAGGGAAGAATGGCCGATGATATTCAAACCGGTATGAAAAAACGGGTCAATCGCAAGCACCCGGTTAATCCCGTCGAGAGGCCCTGTTGACCCATGTCAGAACGCTACGATATCTATTTCTCCGGTCAGATAACAAATGGTCAGCAGCCGGACCAGGTAAAACAAAATATTAGCAGGATATCCGGCACCCATGGGGCAGCCCTGGAACGGCTGTTCGCCGGCCAACCGGTTCGGATAAAGCGCGGAGTGGATCAGGATACCGCAGTCAAATACCGGGTTGCCTTTCGTAACGCAGGGGCACTGCTGGAGATCCGGCCGGCTCCACAGGCGCCTGCCGGAGAGACCCAAAAGCAGCCATCCGACACCCTTACCCTGCTGCCACCCCGGAGTGGTAGCCTGGCCGATTGCGCACCGACCGTGATCCCGGCCACACTCCCGGACATCAGTAACATGACGCTCTCTCCCGTCGGCGCTGCCATCGACGACTCCATGCCACCGCCACTGCTGCAGATCGACACCGCCGATCTCACTCTCGCCCCACCCGACAGTGGCTCCCTCGAAGGGTATGCCAAACCCTTGGAAGCCGCACCCCTGCCCGATATCAGCGGCCTGAAACTGGTTATCCCCAAGCAAACAGATCGCCTCCTGGTGCAATTCCCGGACTCGAAGTGATTGGCCCGTATCTTGCCTCCCTTATAGGTAGACAGGTCACAAACAGATAATTCGTCAATATA
>JAUUYI010000114.1 GCA_030590525.1 Sedimenticola sp.
CGCAGGCTGCAGGGCGCGGGTAAAAAAGGCGTTGAAGCTGGGGTAGTGTCCCGGGTCCGGCTCTTCTGCAATCTCCATGTCTACGTGGTAGGCACGAATGAACGCCTGGATCATCAGATTTTTCAGGGGGAACCACTCATTCCGGGTCAGCCAGTACATTACCGCTGACAGCAGGTGATGCGGCAGCAGGAAGAGCAGCAGGCCAAACAGCCGGTCGAGCAGGCCAGGGTAGTCGTGGCTGGGTTCGGATCTTTTCATTTGAGGTGACTGTCCACGATGATTTTCAGATCGCCTGCGGTGCTGCTCGCTCAGCTCTTGACTACCATCACTGAGCAGTGGGCGTGCTCGACCACCTTGGCAGCGCAGGAGCCGAGAAATACCTGTTCCAGGCTCTGGGCATGGGAGGGGATGATAATCAGGTCAGCCTGAAGTTTCTGTGCCTGGTTGAGAATCCGTTCCGCCGGGCTTCCCTCAGTGATGAGCGGGTGGGTCGGGACGTCGTTGGGAAAGTTGGCGGCGATGTATCGTTTGAGCTCGAGCCCGAGCTCCTTCAGCGCCTTCTTGGTCGCTTTTTCGGGGAAGAAGGAGGCGACCAGCGGCATGCCAAAACCGGGCATTGCCGTCATTATATGGATCGTCGCGTTATGTTTACGGGCCTCGTCGATGGCGATCTTCACAGCCTTTGCGGCCAGGTGTGTCTCTTGAAGGTCGATCGGCATCAGTATTTTCTTGAACATTACCGGTTCCTTGTTTGTCTCGTAACGCCTGGATCATCTCTGAATGAAGCAATCCCGGTCTGTATATGTGGCTGTTACTGCGAATATCAACTCAAGTTTCGGAGTTCATTGCCCCCTCTCCCTCAGGGAGAGGGTTGATTTCCCTCATCCTATCCTTCTCCCTGATGGAGAAGGGACGGCCTGATTCGGTCTTTTATATCATTTGAACTCCGAAACTTGAGTATCAACTCAGGCTGTTTCGGGCACTGGGTCCGGCTGGTGTCGTTTGCGCTGCACCAGGGCGAGAAGCCAGAGCAGGATCAGAGCGGGAATGAACATGATCTGCTTGGGCGGGCGCTCCGCGGTTACCTGGACGTTGAGAATCTCCCAGTCCATATCCAGCCCGGCCTCCTGGGCCTGGGTACTGAAGCCGACCATGTCGACGATCACCCGCTCCCCCTCTACCCTGTATTCCACGATGCCCGCATTGGTGAGCCGCTCCTTACCGGGGCCGGCGGGTCCCATTGGCAGCAACATGGCCCGGGTCTCCCGTTTGCCATCCAGGTTCTCACCGGTTGCCAGCAGCTGCAGGTTGCCCTCCGGTGGGACCTCCTGCGCCAGTTCTTCGATCCCGGCGGGGGGCATCACATTGATCGGGGAATAGACCATATCCCACCAGTAGCCCGGGCGGAACAGGGTGAAGGCGATCAGCAGCAGCACCAGGGATTCCCACAGGCGGCTTTTGGTCAGCCAGTAGCCCTGGGTGGCAGCGGCAAACAGCAGCATGGCGATGGTGGCGCTGGCGATGACCAGCAGCAGTTCGAACCAGTTGCCGATCCCAATCATCAGCAACTGGGTGTTGAAGATGAACAGGAACGGCAGGATGGCGGTACGGATGTCGTACATGAAGCCCTGGATACCGGTCTTGATCGGGTCGCTCTTGGCGATGGCGGCGGCGGCGAACGCCGCCAGCCCAACCGGCGGTGTGTCGTCCGCCAGGATGCCGAAGTAGAAGACGAACATATGCACCGCGATCAGGGGCACGATCAGGCCGTTGGTGGCGGCGAGGCTGACCACCACCGGGGCCATCAGGCTGGCGACCACGATATAGTTGGCGGTGGTGGGCAGGCCCATGCCCAGGATGATGCAGATGACGGCCGTGAAGAGCAGGGCGGCCAGCAGGTTACCGCCGGAGATGAACTCGACGAACTCCACCATTACCTGGCCGATGCCGGTGAGGGTGATGGTGCCCACCACGATACCGGCGGCGGCGGTGGCCACGCCGATGCCGATCATGTTGCGGGCACCGTGTACCAGGCCATCGATGCACTCCTGGACCCCCTGTCCCCACTTACCGTCGCCGGGTTCCCCGCGAAACATCGCCTGCAGGGGGCGCTGGGTCAGCACGATAAAGATCATGAACACGGTGGCCCAGAAGGCGGAGAGGCCGGGGGAGAAGCGTTCCACGGTCAGGCACCACATCAGCACCACGATGGGCAGCAGGAAGTAGAGCCCCACCTTCACCGTGGGCCCCACCTCCGGGAGCACCAGGAGTGGATCATCCGGGTCGTCCATCTCCAGTTCCGGGTAGCGGGCGGAGAACTTCAGCAGCCCCAGATAGGCTGCAAACCCCAGGGCGGCGACGATGTAGAGCGCCGCATCACCGGTGTAGTCCTTGATCCAGCCGATGCCGTAATAGACCCCGAGGCCGATCAGGCAGGTGCCGGCGACGATGGCGGCGAAGGTCATCAGCTTCTGTGCAAGGGTGCTGTGGGTGCGCCTGGGCAGTCCCTTCATTCCCGCCTTGAGTGCCTCCAGGTGGACGATGTAGACCAGGGCGATATAGGAGATGACCGCCGGCAGGAAGGCGTGCTTGATCACCTCGATGTAGGAGATACCCACGTATTCGATCATCAGGAAGGCGGCGGCGCCCATCACCGGCGGTGTCAGCTGGCCGTTGGTGGAGGCGGCCACCTCCACCGCACCCGCCTTGGTGCCGGGGAATCCCACCCGCTTCATCAACGGGATGGTAAAGGTGCCGGTGGTGGCGACGTTGGCGATGGAGGAGCCGGAGATCAGCCCGGTGGCGGCGGATGCCACCACCGCGGCCTTGGCCGGGCCCCCACGCATGTGGCCGAGCAGGGCAAAGGCCATCTTAATGAAATAGTTACCCGCACCCGCCTGTTCCAGCATGGCGCCGAACAGCACAAACAGAAACACGAAACTGGTGGAGACCCCCAGGGCGACACCGAACACCCCCTCGGTGGTGAGCCACTGGTGGGAGATCACCTTGACCAGGCTCTGCCCCTTGTGGGCGATCACATCCGGCATGTAAGGCCCGCCGAAGGTGTAGATCAGAAACACGATGGCGACCACCATCAAGGGTGGTCCGAGGGCGCGCCGGGTGGCTTCCAGCAGCATCACCATACCGCAGACGCCGACCACGATGTCTATCGTGATGGGGGCCCCGGACCGGCCCGAGAGCTGTTCGTAAAAGATATAGATGTAGGCCGCACTGGCGGCACCCAGGAAGGCGAAGATCCAGTCCAGGATCGGGACGTGGTCCCGAGGGGAGCGTTTGCTGGCCGGATAGGCGGTGAAGGCCAGAAACAGGGCGAAGGCCAGGTGGATGGCACGGGCCTCGGTGTCGTTGAAGACGCCGATACCGAAGATGAACGGGAGTGGGGATGCGTACCAGAGCTGGAACAGAGACCAGGCCAGGGGGATGCCGAACAGCAGTTTGCCCGGGAACCCCAGCGGGTGGCGTGCCCCGGTATCCGTCTGGGCCACCATCTCCGCCAGTTCTTTGTCAGAGATGGTCTCCGGGTTATTCTTCGTTTCACTCATGATTTAATCCCCTTGAATTCCCTGGTGACATCCGCGTTAGAAATCTCCGTAGGGTGGGCACAAACAACGTGCCCGCCCTACTATTTGATTCCGGTGCTGCCGGGTTAGGAACGAACCGCATCCTACGCGAGTTAGCGGACGTCGCAAAAGGCTAAAAAAACAGACCACTTTAATTATTCTAAAAACCAGCATGTTACTGGATGGTTGAGTAACTTCTCAATAACCCGGTGCAAACGGGGTAGGGTGGATCAAGGAGCGCAGCGACGGATCCACCAACACTCCGTATCCTGGTGTATCCGCTCCGCTTGATACACCCTACATTTTAGATTGTTGCCAGCACTTTTTGAGAAGTTACCTGTTTGATGAGATCACGCTGTATCGTGGCGAGTGCAGCTACTCTGATGGCGGATAAGTGAAGCGGGCGGCCACAGCCACCCGCTTCATGGGCGGATTACTTCAGGCCCGCTTCTTTATAGTATTTCATCGCACCCTTGTGCAGCGGTGCGGAGAGGCCGGCCTTGACCATCTCCTCTTTTTTCAGATTGGCGAAGGCCGGGTGCAGTTTGCGGAAGGTATCGAAGTTCTCGAACACGGATTTGACCACCACGTAGACCGTCTCCTCGGGCACCTTGGAGGAGGAGACGAAAGTGGCCCGGACGCCAAAGGTCTCGATATCATTGGGGTTGCCGCGGTACATGCCACCCGGGATCACCGCCTTGCTGTAGTAAGAGTTTTTGGAGACCAGCTTGTCGATAGCGGGTCCGGTGACCGGAACCAGTACCGTCTCACAGGAGGTGGTGGCCTCCTTGATGGAGCCGGAGGGGATCCCTACGATGTAGATCATGGCGTCGATCTTGTTGTCGCACAGCGCCTTGGACTGCTCGGATGCCTTTAGCTCTGAGGCCAGGGCAAAGTCGGATTTCTTCCATCCCATGGCATCCATCAGCACTTCCATGGTGCCGCGCTGGCCGGAACCCGGATTGCCGATGTTGACCCGCTTCCCCTTCAGGTCGGCAAAGCTCTTGATGCCGGAATCGGCGCGGGCCACCACGTTGGCGGGTTCCGCGTGAACCGAGAAGACGGCGCGCAGATCCTTGTCGGGGCCGGCATCCTTGAACTTGCTGGTCCCGTTGTAGGCATAGTACTGCCAGTCAGACTGGGCGACACCCATATCCAGCTCGCCGGCACGGATGGTGTTGAGGTTATAGATGGAGCCACCGGTCGACTCCACCGAGCAGCGGACATGGTGCTGTTTGCGCCCCTTGTTGACCAGGCGGCAGATGGCGCCGCCGGTGGGGTAGTAGACACCGGTGACGCCACCGGTGCCGATGGTGATGAAAGAGTCGGCGTTTGCGCTGCCCATGGCGCCGAGGCCCAGCCCAGCCGCCAGGAGTGTCGTGGCAAAAGTACGTCTGCTGATCATTATGATTCTCCTCCAGATATGCTCTAGTTTGTAGTGGTTTTTAAGGTGAAATGTGGTCTTGAGACCGGTTTCCCGGGGGGGCACAACTCAAGGCCAGCATTATCAGGTGTGGTGATGAGAAATCCCTGTTGTCTTTGGTTTGTGTCCATACACCGGGTCAGGGAACGATACAACAATCGCCTGGCCAAAGCGAGGCAGCGCACTACTTCTGCAACCAGTCACATATCCGCTGGCCTGCTTCCACCACCCTGTGGCAATGGGTCTCGGCAAAATCTGCAGGGAGCTCACTCTCCAGGGGGATGGTCTCGGCGCTGATCAGGGCGCGGGCACCATCGAAATCGACAAATGCCAGCCGGGCGGTGAGTTCCTCCGGGGGGCGTCCGAACTCCGTCCCCGGCAGGGTGGCCACCCCGGTCTCCTCCAGCAGGCGTTCACAAAAATCGATGCTGCTGCCGATGCCGCGCTGCAGCAGGCTCTCCCTGAACCGGGAAAACGAGGGGAACAGGTAAAAACCCCCTTCAGGTGCAGCCACTTGTGCCCCGGCCTGGCGCAGGGTATCCGCCAACCTGTTACCCAGGGTCTGGAGTATGCGTCGGCTGTTGGCCAGGTAGCGTTCGATCTCCAGCCCTCCTTCGTAGGCACGGACGGCCGCATGCTGGATCGGGGCACTGGTGGAGGTATAGGTCTCGCTGGCCACCACTGAGACGGCGTCCAGCAGCCAGCGCAGGTTGCCGGGAAAGGTGAATGTCCCCAGGCGCCAACCTCCGGCCCCGCACCATTTGCTCAATCCGGAACTGATGATGGTGCCTTCCGGATAGAAGCGGGCAATGGATTGATGCTTTCCTGTGAAGGTTACCTCAGCATAGATCTCATCCGAGATCAGGATCACCTTGTAGCGGCGGGCAACGGCAGCAAGCGCCTCGAGTTCCTGCTGGCCATAGGTGGTACCACTGGGGTTGTTGGGGTAGTTAAGGATGAGCAGCCGTGGCCGGGAGGGATCCTTCCGGCACAAGGCTTCCAGTTTATCCGGGGTGATACGCCAGCCATCCGCCATGCGGGTCGGGACCCAGCGGATATGGCGGCCGATAATGGCGGCCTGGGGTGCATAGGAGACCCAACTGGGGGTGGGGATGACCAGGTCGCCGTAGTAGACCAGTTGCATCAGGAACATCAGCTCCTTGGAGCC
Organism: Sedimenticola sp.; assembly: GCA_030590525.1. Classification (GTDB taxonomy): domain Bacteria; phylum Pseudomonadota; class Gammaproteobacteria; order Chromatiales; family Chromatiaceae; genus JAUXBK01. The sequence goes on from JAUUYI010000114.1 coordinate 6,173, forward strand.
GGGGCCGATGAGCACATCATCCAGGGTGTACTCGATCCCTTCCTGGCGCCGGTGATAACTGGCAACCGCTTCCCGCAGCCGGGGCAGCCCTTTGACCGGCAGGTAGTCTTTCTGATGGGCGTTCGATCGCAACTCCTCGACTACCGGGGTGGCCACGGGAAACGGGGACTGTCCCAGTCCCAGCCGGAACACCTCACGCCCCTCTCTGCTGATTCGTGCGCAGCGCTCGTTGATCGCCAGTGTTGCCGACTGGGTCAGGCCGCGCACATTCAGGTTGAGGTGGACGTTCGGGAAATGCTCTGCGTTAAATTGTATCTGCGCCATTCCTTTATTTTTATTGTGAAGGTGGACAGATAGAACTATAGACCATGTTTCCGGGATCAGGAACGGCAGAAACAAGGCCAGGGTAACTTCTCGATAACACCGGGCCAACGGGATGGGTTCATATATGTATCAAGGGACGCAGCGACGGATCCATGTGTGACCGGCATGTTAGTCGGCTAGGAGGCTGTCGGACTTATCCGTTTGAAGCGAAAATCACTGGGGGCCAATTAAATCAGTTTATCTTGTGAGGAGAATAGCAGGGCTATTTGACGAACAAGATAAGCTGAGTTAATCGTCATCCAG
>JAUUYI010000282.1 GCA_030590525.1 Sedimenticola sp.
GCTCGCCTGGTGCCGCAGCATCCGTCGCTCCAGCAGGCGATAGCCCTGAACGAAGATGAAGGTCAGCGCCAGGTAGATGCAGCCGGCAGCGAAGAAGATCTCGATTGGCATATAGGTGCGGGCGATAATGGTGCGGGCCATGCCGGTGAGATCCAGCAGCGTGATGGTGCTGGCCAGGGCGCTGCCTTTGAGCATCAGGATGATCTCGTTACTGTAGGCGGGCAGGGTGATACGGTAGGCCAGTGGCAGGGTGATACGGCGGAACATCAGGGGGCGGCTCATACCGATCGCCTGGGCGGCCTCGATCTCCCCGGCCGGTACCGCCTGTATGGCGCCACGCAGGATCTCGGTGGTATAGGCGCCGGTGTTGAGTGTGAAGACGATCAGGGCGCACCAGTAGGCCTCCCGCAGGTAGGGCCAGAAGAGACTCTCGCGGACGGCCTCGAACTGGGCCAGCCCGTAGTAAAAGAGAAACAGCTGTACCAGCAGCGGTGTGCCACGAAAGAAAAAGGTGTAAGCGAGGGGGAGGGTGCGTATCAGCGGGTTGCTCGAAACCCGCATCAGCGCCAGGGGGATGGAGATGATCCCGCCAATCAGCAGCGACAGCCCCACCAGTTGCAGGGTCAGCCCGGTGCCAACCAGTAGCTTGGGCAGGGCCTCGAAAATGACATCCCAGTTCCAGCTCATTGTCCCGGCCTTGCGATCCCTCGGTTGGCCCACTGCTCCGCATAACGCTGCCCGAACATAATGACGATGGTGACCGACAGGTAGATCAGGGCAGCCACGAAATAGAAGGTGAAGGGCTCCTTGGTGTAGGAGATGGCCAGCTGACTCTTGCGCATGAGCTCCTCCAGGCCGATGACGGAGATCAGGGAGGTGTCCTTGATCAATACCTGCAGCAGGTTGCCCAGACCGGGGATGGCTACCCGCCAGGCCTGGGGCAGAGTGATGCGGAAGAAGACCTTGCCGGGCCCCATACCACAGGCCTTGGCCGCCTCGATCTGGCCAACGGGTATAGCCTGGATGGCCCCGCGAAACACCTCTGTAGCATAGGCACCGAAGGCGATGCCGAGCGCTGTGATACCGGCCGCCAGCGGGCTCAGTTCCACATAACCCTCGTAACCGAACCAGCTGGCCACACTGGTCAGAAAAGTTGCACTGCCGAAATAGATGACCAATACCACCAGCAGCTCGGGAATGCCCCGGATGATGGTGGTGTAAGTGGCCGCAATACCATAGGCGACAGGCGACCGGGAAAGTTTGAGCAGGGCGCCGCCGATCCCCAGGGCGAGCCCCAGCAGCAGGCCGCCCAGAGCGACCTGGAGAGTCATCCCCAGGCCGAACAGCAGTTGATCGCCGAAACCCTGCAGATCGAACATCAGTAGATGGCGAAAGGGAAATACCTGGCGTTGATCTTCTCGTAGGTCCCGTCCGCCAGGATCTCGGCGAGGGCCTTGTTCATACGCTCCCGCGGTTTGTCGTCACCTTTGCGTAGCGCGATGCCGATCTTGTCGCCGATGTCGATCGTTTCGCCGACGAATTCGAACTCCTCTCCCTGTTTCGACCGCAGCCAGTCGTAACCGGGCAGCATATCACTGACCAGCAGGTCGATACGGCCGGAAGCCAGATCCAGATAGGCGTTTTCCTGAGTGTCGTACAGTTTGACCCGGGCGCCCTCGATCTTCTCCGCATGGTTGGCCGCAATGGTGGCCCGCTGGGAGCCGACCGCCTTGCCCTTGAGATTTCCGGGGTCGATGGTGGAGCCCTTCTTCGCGATCATCCGCAGGCTGTTGGAGTAGTAGGGTTCGGTGAAGTCCACCGCCTTCTTGCGCGCGTCGGTGATCGACAGGGAGGCGACGATGGCGTCGTACTTACCGGCCAGCAGTCCGGGGATGATACCGTCCCAGTCCTGGGTGACAACGGTGCAGTCGGCCCCCATTTTTTTGCATAGAGCCCGGGCGATCTCCACGTCGAAGCCGGTGACCTTGCCATCCCTGTCTATCATGTTGAAGGGGGGGTAGGCTCCCTCGGTGCCGATGCGTATCTTGTCGGCCAGCACGCCGCCGGAGACCAGCATCATTGTGATCAGAACCATCAATGCCTTTTTCATGTATCGTTATCCTCTTTTAATTTTGATTATTTCACGAGCCGATAAACTGCTGCATGCGTTCCGATGCCGGGTTATCGAATGTCTCGCGGGCCGGCCCGAACGCCTCTACCTTACCCTCGTGCAGGAACATCACATGGGATGAGACGTCCCGGGCAAAGCCCATCTCGTGGGTGACCACCAGCATGGTGCGGCCCTCCTCAGCCAGATCCCGCATTACCTGCAGTACCTCGCCGACCAGTTCCGGGTCCAGGGCCGAGGTGGGCTCATCGAACAGCATCAATTCCGGGTCCATGGCCAGGGCCCGGGCGATGGCTGCCCGCTGCTGCTGGCCACCGGAGACGTGGCTTGGATAGTAGTCCCGCCGATCGTACATGCCCACTTTGTGCAGCAGCGCCTCAGCCTGTTCAACCGCCTCCTGCCGGGGGTGTCCCAGCACATGCACGGGGGCCTCAATGATGTTCTCGAGGATGGTCTTGTGAGACCACAGGTTGAAACTCTGGAATACCATGGAGAGCCTGGAGCGGATGCGTTGCAGTTGCTTGCGGTCCATCGCCTCCCGGCCGCCTCGGCGCAGCGGTTTCATCCGGATAAGCTCGCCGTGGACATAGACATCGCCTGCATCCGGGCTCTCCAGCAGATTGATGCAGCGCAGCAGGGTGCTCTTACCCGAGCCGCTGCTGCCGATGATGGATATGACATCGCCGGTATTCGCGACCATATCAATCTCCTTGAGCACCACATGGTCGCCAAACCGTTTCTGCAACCCCTCCACACGGAGGGCGGGTACCTGTTCGCTCATTGCTGACTATCGACCTGCTGTCGTCCGACTATGGGATCCCCTGAATCAAGGGGAGACTTTATCATAAAGGCAGGTACTAGGATAAAAGCAGATACTAGGTCGTGTGGTCAAAAAACTCATCCGTATTGAGATATCAACATGTTAGCACCCATTGTCGGAGCCACAACATTTAATACGCCTGAAATGGGAAACTGTACACGGATGTCTTTCTCTTCGCATAATCTTTGTGCAATCTGCGCATAGGTTCTGGCGTCCAGCGCCAGTTCAGGAAGAACCACACCATCCAGGTGCTCCACTTCCAGTTGGGCCTTTTTGATCAATTCGACCACAAATCCCGGGGCGTCTATCCCCGTTCTTTTAATCCAGCTCTGATGGATACCAAACATGGAAGCCTTGCCCCGGGTCCCGGTAGCCGGCAGCGAGAAGCTGTAAAATGCGCTGCCCGGTATATGGTAGGGAAACGGGATGACCAGTAAATTGAAAACGTGACTATTACTGAAATCTGTCTTCACATAGTTCCATTGAGCCCGGACTACACCGGCTGGGGGAAGTAGCGCCAAGTGATGTGTCATGGACCTGAGCGTGCAGCCTACCCCAGGCGTGCGGGTCTTGGGTTGAACAC